>JAQICF010000263.1 GCA_027858795.1 Candidatus Delongbacteria bacterium
AGAGAATTACATGACTACATCTGATGTTGTAAAAACACAAGTAGAGGGAATTGCAAAAGCTTTTAAAATGGTAGGGAAACCTCACTATTTCGAAGACGGATCAGTAGAAGTAACTGTAGCGATGAGTCTCAGTGGAGATCTAAGTGATGTTGCAATGGGTGGTCAGAGCTTTGACGCAAATGCTCCGGTAGTTGGAGAAGCTGATTATAAACTTTCTGATATCGTATCACCAGGTGTTTATACAGGTTTAATCTTAGACTGTAGAGCAGTTCAATTGAGACCTGCATTATCTCCTAAAGTATTCAGCAAGGCAGGAGTAGAAGTTTACGGTAGTGCAAATGTTTCTAAAGAATTTGCAGTTCAGCAAGGAATGTTAGGATATTTGAAAGATGTTGAACAAGCTAAGCAAAATTCCAGAGTTGTTGGTAATCCACTAGTGATAAATGCTATTGGTGTTAAAGGTACAAATAAAGCGGACATCATTATAAGTGATGAAGATGCTGCAAAGATAAAAGAACTTTCGTCAAAATTGAATTTCTTACAGGAATGTAGAGTAATAGCGATAATCAATTAGAATATTGTGAAGTACATCACAGTATATTGGAATGTTTATTACTTAATTGCTACTGTAATTGAAAAAACAAAAGAGGTAAATTATGAAGAAACTGATAATATTATTGCTAAGTCTTACTTTCGTTTTAACTGTAGGATGTTCACCGGAAACTAGAAAATCGGAATCTGTTCTAGATAACCCTGAAATGCACATCAGTATGGGAATGAAATTTTTCAATGATGGAAAATATGAAGAAGCAAAGAAAGAGTTTGATGATGCAATTAAAATTGATTGGAAAAAGAAGTCAGATAAAGCAGGTGCTTATGCCGGTTTAGGAATGTATTATGCGGTAAAAGGTGATAAAGGTAAAGCAAAGAATAATGCAAAAGAAGCGATTTCTCTAGACGACAAACTTCCTTTAGTTCATACATGCTACGGTAGAACTATTATGCTCATGAATAAGGGTGGAGACGCTGACGAATGGCTGGAAGATGCTATTGAAGAATTTGATGATGCATTGGAAAAAGCTGATGAATTAAGAGATATAAAAGCTCAGGCTGAAGCGCATTACTACAAAGGTATGGCTGCAAAATATGCTTACAAGTTCTCAATTGCTAAAGATGCTTTTGCTGAAGTTGTAAAACTAAAGAGCCTTTATGCTACTGAAGCGAATGAGCAATGGGAAATAGTTCAGATGATCGAAAGAGCAAAACCAGGTACAAAAATTGGTGCTAAGGTTGCACTGCTTGATGAAGTTGGAAAAGCAGAAATAGCTATTCTTTTCATAGAGGAGCTTAAGATAAACCAAGTTCTTGATAAAAGAGAAAAGAAAGAATATGATACTGGATTTAAAGCTCCTGAAGATCCAATGAAATATGAAGCTGCTAAAGCAGAAGCTAAGCTTGCAGTTGATATTGACAAGAGCTGGGCTAAAAGCTGGATAATTCAAGTTATTGAAAAAGGTGTTATGGAAACAGCACCGGATCATAAATTTTACCCTGATAAAAAGATCTCAAGAGCTGAATATGCTTTAATGCTTCTAAGAGTAATGGTTTTGATCAGTAATGACGAATCTTTATATACTAAGCATTTCGGTGAAGAAAATTCTATGTTCGTTGATGTTAGAACTTCCCATCCTGCTTATAATGCGATGGCTGTTTGTGCTACGAGAGGAATTATGAAGGCTAACTTACGTGGTGAGTTTATGCTTGGTAATACTATCTCAGGTGCTGAAGCACTTCTTATAATCAGAGATTTCCAGAATGCGCTAAGTTTAACATTTTAATATGTAATTGCCATTCTGAACTTGATTCAGAATCTAAAAGCCAAAGAAATAATCTTTGGCTTTTTTTATTTTAGCTTTGTAAAAAGTCTTCTTATTAAGTATATTAATAATTTACTACAAGTATAGGCAAAATAAATCAGGTATTAGAATGGACAATAAGCTAGTTACAGTAACTAAAGGTCTTGACAATGTAAAAGATCTTAAAAGTCTTTTAATTAAGCTTACCGATATAACAAAAGAACTTTTAAGCGCTGATAGGTGTAGTATTTTTCTTTATGATGAAAAAGCTGATGATCTTTTTACTTATGTGGCTCACGGAGTTGATGAAATAAGAATTCCTAAGAGTAAAGGTATCGTTGGTCATTGCTATGTAAACAATAAAACTTTGAATATCAAAGATGCTCAGAACGAACCAATGTACAGCAAAGAATCAGAGAAATTCACGGGCTACAAAACTCTTACAATGTTGTCAATGCCTATTGCCAGCAAAAATAAAATGAATATAGTTGGTGTTTTTCAGGTATTGAATAAGACTAATAATCAACCTTTCAATATCGAAGATGAAGAATTACTAAAGAATATGTCATCATATGCGGCATCATTATTGAGCAAAGCTTTAAACTATGCGAACTCAATGAAGCTTGATGAAACTGAGATGGAAACGATCACTAATGTGTTTGATGATGACATAGTTTCAATGATCAGTACTTCGATAATCCCATTAAGAATAAGGGATAATGTAGCAGATGCTGACGTTTATTTTCCATATGATGGATTACAAGTAGATATTTACTCTATAGAGAACAATTTTTTTATTATACAGAAAGATGACCTGAATATAGTATCAGTAGATAACTATATTTTGGATAAAAACACACCGTTTAAAGTGTTATTTAATTCAAATATTAAGATTAACGATTATACGATACTTTACGAACAGATAAAGTCATATTTTAAAATTAAACTTAATTATTACAACAAAAAAACTTTCTTTATCAACAAGGAAGCTGATGAGGTAATCCTAGATAAGAATCAGAATCATAACAGTATTGCAAAATTATCATTGGTAAAATCGATTATTAAGATCGAAATGCTCTCCGATGATACAGAGCTTCTTATCAACCGTGTGAGAGGATACAATACGATCCATGTGAATATAAATGATGCTATACAAATCAATGGTAAGAACCTTAATATCAAGAAGATAGTATATGAGAATATCATTGAGAAGGAGTTTTACCATCTTGACATTGAGGAGTTGGATTTTACAATTTCAAACAAGAAAGCAGACATTGTAATTGAGGATGAGATCGACAACCAATGGAAATGCTCAATTCATCTTCATGAAGAGAAGTATTATTTTATCAATGAGAACTGTCCATACGATGTATATCTTAACGACAAGGTAGTTACAAAATATGAGCTTAAGCAGGGTGATAAGATTTATATAAACGGCAATATTCTTATCTTTGATTTTGAGAACAGCAGTATAGAAAGGTCGAAATTCAGCTTCAGTTCTTTTGTCGTGAATAAAGTAAGGCATTACTTTAGCGATAAAACCATGGGGATAGATGATATTTCTTTTGAAATGGAGCATGGCGACCTTATAGCTGTAATGGGTCCGAGTGGATGTGGAAAATCGACTCTGTTAAATATAATTAACGGTAATTATAAACCTACTGAAGGTGAGGTATCCCTAGATAATATAGACCTACATGAAAATTATGCATTTTTAAAGAATTTTATGGGATTTGTACCTCAGGATGACCTTCTTTTTGATAATTTAACCGTATATGAAAATCTTTTATTCAATGCAAAGCTAAGAAGTCCCGGGAAGAAAAAGGAAATATTAATTTCATTGGTTGATAAAGTCCTTAAGGATATAAATCTCTTCGAGAAGAAAAATACCAAGGTTGGAAATGCACTTGATAAAACTCTCAGCGGTGGAGAAAGAAAGAGACTTAATATCGGCTTGGAATTGCTTTCGGACTCAGAGGTACTTCTTTTAGATGAACCTACATCAGGGCTATCATCCAAAGACTCAGAGAAGATAATTGAACTCCTGAAAAGAATTTCACTCGATGGAAAGATCATATATGTTATTATCCATCAACCAAGTTCAAAGATATATAAGATATTTGATAAGCTTATTTTATTGGATAAAGGTGGTAAGCTTGCATTCTACGGAAACAATTATAATTGTCTAAAATATTTTAGAGAACATTCAAGACAGCACTACGGGGAAGATATAGAATGTCCTTCATGTAAAAATGTGGAACCGGATCTTATTTTAGAAACTTTGGAAGAACCTGCCAGAGATAAGGACGGAACTCCATTGGATCATAGAAAGCATACACCGGAATACTGGAAGGGAGAATTTAGTGAATATCAGAAGATCTCCAGCTCTGTGAAAATTCCACAGCACAAGAATCAATTCATTCCTCCAAAGCCCAAATTAACTATCATAGAGCAATTTATGCAGTTCTTTGTGTTATTACACAGGAATTTCGTAAATAAGTTAAGAGATAAGTCTAATTTAGCAATTACTTTCTTGGAAGCTCCTATACTTGGTGTAAT
>JAQICF010000008.1 GCA_027858795.1 Candidatus Delongbacteria bacterium
CTTTAGTGATAATAAGACAATTAGAAAACAAATGATGAAGATAATTATTAATGCTTTGCTCTTCTTCTTTTCCTTTTTATTGTTTCTGTATTCTCTATTCATTATTCCTCTTCTTCAAAAAATAAAAAATCCTTGAAACTTGCGGAAATCCGTTGGAATATATTCTGTTCCGGTTTTTGGACTTTGCTCACATCTTTTTGCTTTACTTTCTTACCTTTTTTGCCCTTATTGCCCTTTTTGCCCTTTTTATCTAAATCTTCGTCTTCTGAATCGTAATCATAATAATATTCATAATATTTATTATCAATAAATTGTGTAGAATTCATAATGACACCCGAAATGTTAACATTGTATGTTTCAGACTTCGAAATTGTTCTATTCAAACTTGAATAAGTCGTGGAATTAATTCTTACGGGAATGATCGTGCCATCTACTTCTGATAAGAAATAGGCAATAGAAGGTACCTGTAAAAAAGCAGGCGTATCAATGATTACGATATCATACATTTCTTTTAATTCTTCTAATATATATTGGAAATTTGAAGCTCTGTACATTTCCAAAACATTTGGAGGCTTTTGACCTGCCGGCAAAAACAAGAACTTATTGTCTTTATTGTGAACGATAACATCATTTAATTCAACTTGCTCACTTAAAACTTCACTCAAACCACTTTTGTTTTTGAATCCTAAACTTTTTGTAAGGGTTCGTTTATAAAAGTCAGCGTCTACCAAAAGTACATCAAGATTCTCTTTTGCTAAATTATTTGCCAGAAAATAGGAAATGAATGTTTTCCCTTCTCCACTTAAAGAGCTTTGTATTGCAAAAACCTTTTGATCTCTACTTAATAATAAATATTTGAAATTGATTATTATAGGTTCAAATATCGACTCAACTTGCAGTAAATCATCAGCAAAATTTGGATTTGTTTTAACCTTCTTTTCTCCTTTTTTCACATTCTCATCCAAAATATCATTAGATTCGGTTTGTGTTTCATCTTCCTTTGCTTCCTTGTTGCTCCCAAAAGAAGTAACTAGATCGGTCATGTTTATTTCGGTTTTAGGAACAGTGCCAATTATAGGGATTGTATATTTCCCTTCATATTCAGCCACCGAACGTATTGTAACATTAAATGAATTCAATAAAAATGCCAAGCCAATTCCCAATCCTAAACCTAATATTATTCCAATCAATATATCCCTATTTAAATTATCTGAAACGGGTCTATTTGGAATTTCAGCCTCTTGAAGTTGAGACAATCTGCTTGATGAAATATTGGTATTCAATTTTGCATTGTCATATTGATCCTGCAGATTACCTATCTGAGTAATCAGATCTTTCTTTTTTTTGAATTTCTCTTCAAGGGTCTTTTTGGCATTTGGCGATATCTCAATCTCAGAAAGTAATTTTTTTAATGCTGCAATTTTTTGCTCTAATGCTACTTTTTCTGTTTCTTTCGATAAAAGATCGTTAATTAATCGCCGTCTTATGGGATTATCTGAGACATTTCTTAACTGAATTCTTTCATTAATACCTTCTTTCATCAGTTCTTTAATATTTTCGATATTTGCATCGATGCCCTTAATCTTGGGATGTTGTTCTGTGTATTTTGTTAATTCTCTTGCTTTTTCAGCTTCGAGATTCATTAATTGAATTTTATATGGTTCACTATATGTGGTTTGATTAACAATGGATTTATCTTCACGGTTCAGATCATAATTAATTTTTTTAACGCTCGCAGATATTGCGGCTAAATCAACCTTACAATTTGAAATTTGTATTTGAAGTGCATTAACTCTTTCAACATTATTTTCTACATTTACGGTATGTATATCAATACCTTCTTCTTGCAAAAAATCATCAATGGAATTTGTTAATTCTTCCTGTTCTTTTCTCTTTTCACTTAAAAGTTGATCAAGATATTCCGTCGAATAAGTATAACCTTTTAACCGTTGCTCCCTATCATATTGAGATAAAGCATAATATATAGAATTTGCAGCATCAGCTGCTAATTCCGGGTCTTTAGATGTTGCCGTAACCGTTATGATATGTTCTTCACCAGGTGTAATGCTGTATTCCATCATTTCGGCAATAGCAGAAGTAGATATTTTATTCGACAATTTTTCTGCTACTCTTTTGGTGATTTCTGTGGATCCCATTATTTGAACCCATGTATTTAGATCATAGGCTTGTTTGAAATATGGTTTATTATTGATTACCTGAAATTCCATTACATCTTCTTGAACAAAAATTTTTGTTCTGGCTTTGTAAACCGGTTCTTTTAAAAAAGACAATGCTATAGTTGCTAATAAAGTTGTTATAAAAACAATTAATACCAGCCATTTATAATGAAACAATATTTCAAGATATTCTTTTAAAATAATTCCAGATTCTTTTTCATCATGACTGCTATTAAATTCGAATTTATTTTTATCGCTTTCTTGAATCCTTGTATCTTTTATAATTCCATTGCCATGAATATTGTTAGGTCTAGGCTCAGGCCTGGGCGTATGTTTAGGCCTATGATTTTGGGAGAAATTATTATTCGCTTCACTTTCAGAAGTTTTATCTTTTCCTTTTTTTCTACTAAGGATTTTTGAAAAAGATAGTGTTCTTTTTTTTTTATTATCACTCATAATTTAAAGCTAATAAATAAATTAATTAAATTCATCGAAAATTACATCCATCTCTTTTTCGGTTATAATATCCAAATCTTCAGAAAATCCGAAATCTAATGCTATTCTACAAACTTGATTTATTCCTCTAGGGCTTCCATAAGTGTTATAAAAAATTGCCTCCATCGCTTTCTTACTAAAGATCTCTTTCTTTGCACCTGCAGCCTTTAGACGAAACTGTATGTACCCCATTGTGTCCTTTAAGTTCATGTGACCAATATGATACTTTAGGCTAATGCGTTGATTAACTTGAGGTAAATTCCTTAAATTATTTTTCAATTCTGGTTGCCCAACAAAAATTATAGTAATAACCGACATGTTTTTATATACAATATTGGTAAGATCTTTTAGTGAATCCAAAACAGTATTGCTGAGTTTTTGTGCTTCATCAAGAATAATTACAATTTTTTTATCTGCATTTACTACATTCTCCCCAATATGAGTTTTCAACATGTTATATAATTTGTACTTTGTTTTTGGTAATTGCGAAACATCATATTTGCATAATTGACTAATAATATCAGTCAAAATATCCACATAAGTAAAATCTGATGTTTCCATAACAGCAAATTCATATTCTTGTGTTTCTTCTGTTATTGTATCAACAAAAACATTCCGAGTCATTGTTTTTCCAGATCCAATCTCACCCGTTAATAATCCCATTCCCATGTTATCAGATTCTATTATATAATTTAATCGATCTAGAGCTTCTTGATGGTATGTGCTTTTGTAGAAATATTTTGTATCTGCATTCTCTTTAAATGCAAATTCACTTAATTTCCAGTATTCATAAGATTGCATAATTACCCATTATTATAATTTTATTTTAATTAACTTTTGGGGTACAAACCCCCTAAACAACACCCCTACCCATAACATTCATGATTATATGAATTTTTTCTCTATAAAACAAGAAATAACTGCTATTTTTTACCCAATTCTAATGTTATAATGTTAGTATTTGTATAAATACATATTGATCCTGCGATTTCCAATGAGATCTTTGCAATTTGTTTCGCTTCTAATTCTGTGTTTTGCAATAATGCTCTTGCGGCAGCTAATGCATAAGGACCTCCAGAACCAATTGCATATATTTCATCATCGGCATCTATTACATCACCGGTTCCACTGATAATATAGCCGGCTTTATTATCCATTACAATTAAAAGAGCTTCTAATTTTCTAAGATATTTGTCTGATCGCCATTCCTTTGCTAATTCTACAGCCGATCGTGTTAAATCTCCCTTAAACTCCTTTAATTTCTTCTCAAATTTTTCAAATAAAGT
>JAQICF010000048.1 GCA_027858795.1 Candidatus Delongbacteria bacterium
ACCGATTGAAAATAATTTTTCACGTAAGTAAGCTGATCTGTAAAATATTCAACATTATGATCTACTGCATCTAAAAGCAAAGAATCAGGATATTCGTATCCTGAATTAAAAGTACCATTGCCTGTAGTAAAATCTAGGGTATCTTCCTCAAATTCAACCATTATAGCTAAAACATTTAAATTTGAAACTTTCTGAGAAGAAATACCCGAATTCAGTTTTGAAAGATCTATTGCCGTTTTACTAAAAAGTGAACCGAAAGATAAAATTACTGCGATCCCCAGATATTTTAAAAATTTATTAGTCATTTATAAGCCAGTTGAATTAAAAACCAATGTTAAGAGAAAATCTCATTGTATCAGTCAATGGATGTCCTTCACCGGCATCAAGGTAAGAAAAATCAAATATGTATTGATCATATCTCAAACTACATCCGTATGTAGAAGCACTGATCTCACCCATATCGTCGTTCCAGAATCCCATTCTAAGACCGATCATTTTATTATACCAGTATTCAGCTCCAAGTCCCCAAATAACATCCTTAACTCCGTCATCATCCATCCATGATGTAAAAATAGCTTTATAAATAGGATCGGTTTGATTCCATTCATCATCGTCATCAATATCACCATCACCGTTAAGGTCTTCACCTTTTTTTACAAGAAGCTTATTCATATCTCCTGTCAAAACAAGAGAATTATAATCATCGTAGAACATGTAATATGCAAAACCAAACTTCATATTTGTTGGCAATGGATCAGCTTGTTCATAATCAATATATGAAACTTTTGGTCCCATGTTAGTGATAGAAAGTCCCCAGTCAACGTCATAATCTGTTTGATATAAAAGCCCAAGGTCCATTGCCACACTGTGCCCTGTACCGGAACCTTTTTCATTTCCTGCTCCGTAATCTGACAAGTGAGAATAGATGAATTTAGTATTTATACCAATGAAAAGATCATCAGATATATCAGTTCCATAAGATAAAGTTGCCGCTGTCTCATATGTCTTAAAAGTACCTAGATCTTCTCCCGATTCTCCTCTTCTCTCTTGCTCACCAAGATAAAAATAAATTATATGACCGCCAATAGTGCCAAGACCGGGTATCTCTTGCTTATATGCTATAAAATCATAATATAGATCATCAAACCCAAAACCTGGTAACCATGCTGCGTGCATCATCGTAAGTTCCCTACCAGTCTGACGACCTAATCCTGCAGGATTCCACCAGGATGCAGAAGCATCATCGGCAATAGCTACAAAAGAATCACCCATGCCTGTAGGTCTTGCTCCCGGAGAAATATTCAAGAAGATCACACCAGCTTCAGAAGGTCTGGAAAAAGCAGAAGTTGAAATGATTATCATCAATATTGTTATTATTATTTTTTCTAAGCTTATGGATTTCATTTTTTGATCCTATTATAATTCCTATTTATTATTTCGCAAGTAATTTAACTTACTAAATTCGTCTTTGTTCACAAAATTTGACTATTATTTTGTTTGAATTTTAACAGCCTTTAAAAGATTATTCAAAAGTGCTGTATTAGTTAAAGGACTTACTCCACCGGGAACAGGTGTAATTGCAGCAACTTTTTCAGCTACCGAATTAAAATCAACATCTCCCAGAAGCATATAATTTCCTTCCACATCTTTAGATTCATTCATACCTACATCAACAATTATCTGATCAGGATTGGTAAATTCTTCTGTGATGAAATTCGGAGAACCAATAGCAGCTACCAGTACATCAGCAGAACTGCAGAGTTCTTTCAAATTCTTAGTTCGTGAATGACACACCGTCACTGTTGCATTTGCACCATCCGCTTTCTGAACTAACAGATTTGCCAAAGGTTTACCCACAATATTTGACCTGCCCAGAATCACAACATGCTTACCCGAGATGTCAATATCCGAGTAATTTAATATATCTTTGCTAGCTTGAGCAGTACTTGGAACAAAAGTTTCTTCACCGAGAACATTCTTTCCAACATTGATAGGATGAACACCATCAATATCTTTATCAGGAGAGATAGAATTTAATATTGTCTTTTCATCGATATGCTTCCATAATGGTAACATTATTATAAGACCGTGAACTATAGGATCATTATTTATAGCTGTTATCTCAGTTACAAGTTTCTCAGTAGAAATTTCTTCTGCAAATCGGTATACTTTAAATGCAGCACCAACTTTACCACAGTTCTTTTCTATCATTCCAGTATATACTTCAACAGCGGGATCATCCCCGGCTATTAGAACACTTAATGTCGGAAGTATCCCTTTTGAAATATGTTCCAAAATTTTACTTTTGATCTCTTTTCTGATAACTTTAGCTATCGGACCGCCTTTGAGCAGTTTTGACATCATTGACCTTCTTAACTAGATTTATATTTTATTCAAAAGTTACCGATTCAATTTTAACAGGCTGTAAAGGATTATCCTGAGGACCTTTATCTACATTTTCGATATCGTGAGCTATTTCAAGACCTTCGATCACTTTACCAAAAACAGTATGCTTTCCGTTTAACCAATCACATCCTTCTTTTCTGGTCACGATAAAGAACTGAGAACCATTAGTTCCAGGTCCTGCATTAGCCATTGCGATAGTACCATAATCAACTGGTGCTAATAACTTCCCATCTGCATCAAAACACTCATCTTCGAACTGATATCCCGGTCCGCCTGTACCATTACCTAACGGGCATCCACCCTGGATCATAAAATCATCAATAACTCGATGGAAGACAACACCATCATAAAATGGTTTTGTTACTTTTTGACCTGTTTTTGGATCTTCCCACTCTTTCTCACCTTTCGCAAGAGAAACAAAATTATTAACAGTTTTTGGTGCTAAATCAGACCAAAGCTCCAATTTGATTTTCCCTTTATTTGTATTTAAAGTTGCTATAATATTTCCCATTATATACTCCCTTTTTGCAAGGGGTTGAAACCCTTTGTTCATTATGTCATTGCGAGGATTTACAAAATCCGTGGCAATCTATCTTTATAACGTTTAAGGTCGGAGATGAACCCCGACCCTACAGTTTTAATTATTTATTTGACACGAACTTTTGTCATTACTATATCTTTTACAGGTTTGTCACTTTTTCCCTTTTCTACATCTTGTATCTTTAAAACAATATCCATACCTTCGATAACCTTTCCGAAAACAGTATGCTTACCATTCAACCAAGGAGCCCCACCTTCTTTTGTAACAATGAAGAATTGAGAACCATTTGTATTTGGTCCAGAATTAGCCATACAAAGCGTACCATAATCAACAGTAGCTTTTAATTTACCATTTTCAGTAAATTTACCTTTAAATCCGGCTTTCTCGATATACCACTCAATTGGATGAGCCATTATAGGTTTTCCACTTCTCGTTTTATTACATTCGTCTAATATTTGACCAATCTCTTTATTTCTTGTTTCCTCATTCGTTGATTGTAAATGAGGCATTACTATTTGCTGAAAAACATCGTTTGCCATTTGTTCGTTAACGATCTCACCTGATGTAATCTCTTTTCCTTCTTCATAGCATTCGTCCTCGAATTTATATCCTGGATCACCATTACCTTGACCAAATGGGCATCCACCCTGGATCATAAAATCCTTTATTACTCTGTGAAATATCAAACCATCATAAAAAGGTTTTTTAACTTTTTCTTTTGTCTTTGCGTCAGTCCATTCTTTAGTACCATTTGCAAGGCCAGCAAAGTTAGCAACTGTTTTTGGAGCAATATTTGGCCAAAGTTCTATCTTAATTGTACCCATGTTCGTTTCCATAGTTACAATTGGTTTTTCAATATTTTTTTCTACTTTTTTACCTTCTGCTTTTTTACCTTCTGCTGCTACATCATCTGCTTTCTTACCTGCGTTACAATTTGCTATGGTAAAAAACAGTGAGAAAATTAGTAACGTTCTTAGAAATTTCATTGTACCCTCTTATTCTTAATTATTAATTATTTAATTATATCAAGTAGTTCTACTTCAAATATCAATACAGAGTTCGAAGGTATGTTTCCTTTTCCGTTCGTTCCATAAGCCAATTTTGATGGTATGTAAAGCATATACTTACTTCCAACTGGCATTAGAGTTAATCCCTCTTGCCAGCCTTTAATAACTTGACTTAATTTGAAGCTAACAGGTTCCCCTCTCTTGTATGAACTATCAAATTCTTCCCCATTTATCAAAGAACCAGAATAGTGCACTTTAATTCTATCCTCGGATTTTGGTTTTACTCCCTTACCCTGAATAATAATCTTATATTGTAATCCTGAAGATGTTACTTTCACACCCTCTTTTTCCAAATTATCTGCAAGAAATCGTTCGCCTTCTGAAGCATTATTTTCGGAATCATTACTTGAGGTATCCACTTTTTCCATCTTAGCTAATTGTTTACGAGTATCATCTCTTATTAACTGCATTTCACCTTTATTCAATAAAGTTCCTTTACCTTCTAGTTGATCTTTAACTCCTTGTACAAACGCTTCAATTTCAAATCTATCTTTTGATGATGCGATATTACCAATGTCAACACCAAATACATAGCTTGATTTTTGATCTTTGGTTTTTAGATCTTCTTTTGTCATTCTTTTGTTTTTCTGCTTTGTACAACTGTTCAATCCTAAAACGACAAGGATTGTTAAAATTATTACGACGACTCTTTTCATATGAATCTCCTATAGTTAATTTGGAATTTGTAGCTAATTAATAGCTTGTTTGAATTAAGGAATGTAAATATATATATAAAATAATACTATGACAAGTGTAATAAAACTCATCTTTTCCCTTGATTTTTAAACTAATTACCTATATATTCTTGACTCAATCAACAATTTGACATATATAGACAACAAACTAAAAAGAGTATTTTCCAATGAGAATATTTAAAGATTAAGTTGTAACTTTAGTTTAAAGAATACATTCCATCCCAAGTAGGATTTCTAATTCTACTTAATTAACATTCAACAAACAGTTACAACCTCACAAAACCACATTTCACAAAAAAAAATTAAAGAATTCGATGATTTAATTTAATTTAATTTCACGGCAATCTCTATGTTGTCACGATTGGATTAAACTTAATTTATCTTATTTGAACAGTCACAAAAGAGAAACAAAATGATAGACATAGGATTAAAAAATATAAATAAAACTTACGGTGCGTTTGAAATACTGAGCGATGTAAGCTTTGACATAAAAACAGATGACAAAATAGGTCTCATCGGAAGAAACGGAACCGGAAAGACTACAATCTTCAAGATAATATCAGGTAGAGAATCAATAAACGATGGATATTTATCTATTCGAAAAAATATCAAAATTAGTTGTCTTGATCAGATACCTGAAGTTCAGAAGAATTCAACCGTGGAAAATGTACTGGATTCTGCATTTGAAGAATTGCA
>JAQICF010000050.1 GCA_027858795.1 Candidatus Delongbacteria bacterium
GTAGGAACAGATCTAGTAATAGACTGGGATGATTCAGCTGATGCAACAGGATATGATGTTTATTCATCAGATGATCCTTATGGAACATTCACTTTAGTTACTGGTGTTACTCCAAGTACTTACACAGTACCTGCTAGTCAAGCTAAATTGTTCTATCAAATTATTGCGACAAATGCAACAAAAACAGCTCCAAAAACAATTAGAGTTGTAAAATCTGTTAAATCAGTTAGGTAATATTTAATTTCTAATTGTTGAAACATTAAAGGTGTGAGTTAAACTCACACCTTTTTTTATTTACTTTTTATTTCAATGTCATATTTTGCAGATTTTAGTGCAGGTGTTCAGATCGGTACAAATTTCTTTGATTTTCTTCGTAGTATGATAACTGTTTTACCTTGTATTTTTATCATCAATTCTACTTGAGAAGCTCTTAAAAAGGAAAGACTTTAAGATGTATGATGGAACTCGGTAAGATCAAGCACTTAATAAAACCACTCATACCATATTTCAAGCATTTCGTCACTACTAAATAGATAAAATGATTAATGTTTGATAAGTTTATACCATTCGAACATGCAATAAAATTGAATATCTAAATAGAGAGAGGATGAGAATGAGAAAAGTGATTTTGTTTGGCATTGTATTAGTGATGTTTATTGGTTGCAGTAAAAAATCAGATAACTTTGTAGTAAGAGAAAGTAATGGAATAACATTTTACAACAATACAGAAGTACCAAATGATCCTACAGCTAAACTTGACTTTAAAAAAGCCTTTACTATAGATACTGATGCTCTTGCTGATTCAACCGCTCTGTTGAAACATCCATACATCGTTTTGGAAGACAGGAACAAGAATATCTACATTCTGGATGTAGGTGCGATGAATGTCAAGAAATTTGATAAAAGGGGTGCATTTATCAAAAATATCGGCAGAAGCGGACAAGGACCCGGAGAATTCAATAGTCCGTCCTTAATGTATATAGATAACGATACTTTAAAAATTTACAGTGTGAGTTCATTCAAGATAAGTAAATTCGATCTAGACGGGGAATTCTATTACGATAAAATAATTGACCGTATTCAGCCTCAATGGCTTGAAATATCACCATCAGGAAAAACTGTAACTTCTTTTGTTTTCAGACCGAATCAGGGAGAGGACAGAGAAATTGCAAATTTAGACCTCTCTGTAATTGATTTAAAGAGTATGACAATAAAAAATATTATTCAAACGAACTCAATGATTCAGGAAGATTTGTTCAGTGGAAAAAAGGGAATGTCAGATTTCCTTTACCCTTTTTCAGTGGATGATAAGTTTGTTTATATTACAGAATTGAATGATTATCAGTACAAGGTTACAGCCTTCGACCATGAAGGAAATAAGAAAATGGAGATAGGTAAATCTTTCAAAAAAATCAGGTTTGAGAAGGAAGAAAAAAATGAATATTCGGCATTAATGGATAAATACAAAGGATTTAGCAGAGGTAAGCCTGTGGGTAATTACAAAGAGGCTATAAATATGATTCATACCGATAAATATGGTAGGTTACTTGTCGTTCCGAATATTGATAGGAACATTGATTCCGACGGTGTGTATATTGACATTTTTAAAGACGGAATATTTCTAAACCGCGTTGAATACGGGATTATCGATAAAGATACTATCGGTTTGCTGTGGATGCTAAGAGGACAAGTGAGATTTTCAGGTACAAGAATGTATTATATCAATAAAGATGATAATACTGTTGATGTTTATGATTATTGATACGGAACGCAGATCTGCGTTCCCTACGAATTTAATTAAATCACATAATTCCCCATCTCTGATGGGGATTTTTTTATGTCAAAAAAAGTCTTGACACGGCAAAATTTATTTAGTAAATTGTATATATCGCATATATACAGCAAATACACAATGAACGGAGTAGAAACATGAAAATAATAATCAAGAACTCATCTCCAGATCCAATATATAAACAGATCTCAGATCAGCTAAGAGGTTTAATGATCACAGGTGAACTTAAGGCTGCGGATGCTCTCCCTTCTATAAGGAATCTTGCTAAAGAACTCAGAATCAGTGTTATAACGACCAAGAGAAGTTATGAAGATCTTGAAAGGGAAGGATTTCTTGAAACTGTAGGTGGAAAGGGAACTTTCGTAGCACATCAGAATAAAGAATTTATAAAAGAGCAGAAATTGAAAATTATTGAAAATAAATTAATCGAAGCAGTTGATGAAGCAAGGATGCTTGGATTGAAGAAAAATGAATTAAAAGAAATGATGGATGCGTTGTATGAGAATTAGGGATTAGGGTCTAGGGGTTAGGGGCAAGTAGGGGCTACCCTTGTGGTTGCCCAAACATGAACCGCCCCATAACAAATAGAACAAGATTGCCACGGATTTAATAAAATCCTCGCAATGACAAAATGTAGAGACGCAACACTTTGCGTCTCGTAATGGAGGAGAAATAAAATGAATAAAATATTAGATATACAGAATGTTTCGAAAGATTTTGAAGGTTTTAAGCTGGATAATATCAACTTTAGCTTAGATAAAGGTTATATTATGGGTTTCATTGGTCCTAATGGGGCAGGGAAGACCACGACTATCAGGTTGATAATGAATCTATTGAAGAAGAACTCCGGTGATATTAAGATATTTGGTATGGATAATGTGTCAGATGAAGTTGCTATTAAGGATCGTATCGGCTTTGTATATGAAGAAAGTTATTTCTATGAGCATTTAACCGTTAAGAAGATGAAAGAGATTATAGCACCGTTTTACAGCAGGTGGGATGATGAAAAGTTCAATGAGTACTGTGACATTTTTGGACTCCTCCCAAAAAAGAAGATTAAAGACCTCTCCAAAGGAACTAAGATGAAATTTTCACTTGCTGTTGCTCTTTCACATAATGCGGAACTTTTGATATTGGATGAACCGACTTCAGGTCTTGATCCAGTTTTCAGAGATAAGCTTATGGATATTCTCAGAGAAGAGATCCAGGATGAGAATAAATCGATTCTATTTTCTACTCATATTACTTCTGATCTGGAAAAAATAGCTGACTATATTACCTTTATAAACAATGGAAAGATTGTTTTCACTGATCAGAAAGATATTCTGCTTGAAAATTATAAGATTATCAAAGGTGATACCAATATTCTTTCTGCAGAGATAAAGAATGAGCTTCTTGGAATTAAAGAGAACAAATTCGGATTTGAAGCATTATGTAATGTGGAGAAGCAGAGTATTTTCTCACAGTTTGAAGTTGTAACAGAGAAACCGAGTTTGGAACAAATGATGGTTTATTTATCGAGTTGAGAGTTGAAAGTTGACAGTTGGCAGTTCGTAGGGGTTGCCCAACGGTCAACCCCGGAAACGAAAAACAAACGAATGTAGGGGTCGATTCCCATTCGACCCCAAAACGCATAACAAAAGGAAAACATAATGTATAAATTGATTTTAGCAGATATTAAAGTATTAGGTCATAGAATATGGACTATTCCATTGGGAACTTTTATCCTCGTTTTGATAATCTCATTGATTCCAAATGTAAATATGCCTGATCCAGTTAGATATTTTATGATCGCATTACTTTCCCCCTGTCTTCTGATATTCGAACTATTAAATCAAGACCAGAAAAGAAATTCAGACAAAATGATAATGACTCTTCCAATGAGTAAAAAAACTTATGTAATAAGTAAATATTTAACAGTTATAATTCTGAGTTTAACAGCAATACCAACAGGCTGGCTATCGAATGTTTTTCATATGCTCATTCAGAATAAAGTATTTTCTCTAACAGAAAGTGTGTCATTTTTACCAGGAATGTTGGAAGCTATGGGACCGATACTTCTTTTTGTATATTTTATCCTACCGATCTACTATTATACTAAAAAACTAAAAACTTCGATAGTAATTGGTCTATTGATATTATGGCCTGTTGGCTACGAATTTATGAGTATGATTTATGATTATTTCTATTGTACTTATTTTTCAGGTGATATCAAGGATTTTATATATAGTTTCTTGATAATAGTACTTATTTCTGCAATCTTGCATTTTATTGTTAAATTCTTTTTCAAATCTGTGCCAAATAAATGGATTCGAGTAGGATGGTTTGCGGTAATGACGTTGCTTTCGATAATAAGTTTTGATATTCTTACACAAAATCTTGAGTATACATATGTTTATACCGGAGTACTTCAAAAGTTAGAAACTTCTTCGGGGGAGATTAGAGATCGTTATTTAACTATAATAAGTGATTTTAAATACTATATTTTTATTTTATCGTTGAGTCTTGTTTTATGCGTGACAACATTAGTTGTGATGATGAAGAAAAGTAGAGAAAAATTACAAATGACTAGTGTAATATATTTATTTTCCCCTATTATTTTGCTGATCTTAATTTCAAAAATTTACTCACTACTTAAACCTTTATTTCATGAACAAGGATCCTATGATATCTCAATGTTAATAGGTTTAATAGTTTATTTCTTTTATTCAGCGAAATCTTCCATATACCTTCTAAAGAACAATAGGACTTTAAAATGTTAAAACTTATAATAGCAGATATAAAAGTTTTAGGACACAGAATATGGGCAATTCCACTTGGAGTATTCCTATTCATAATGATGTTTTCGTTTATTCCGTATCTAGATCAAGTACAGCAATTTCAGAACTGGATCTTTGCAATTCTAATTCCTGGATTATTGACTTTTGAATTATTCAGAGAAGAGCAGAAGAGTGGTACGGATAAAATGCTTATGACTATGCCTGTTAGCAAGGTGAAATACGTTTGGAGTAAATATATTACTGTTATTGGGTTTGTTGGAATAGGTATCGTTGTAGGTGTTATAGCTAGATATTCTTTAGAAATTTCAAATTTATCGAGCATACAACCTGTACATCATCAATCCTATTGGAATATGTACTATTCTTCAATATTTGTTCTAAAAGTATTAATTTTTATAATACCAGTTTATATTTATTCTAGAAAACTTAGATTATCTTTTTTCTTTGCTCCAAGTATAATGTTTCTAGTTTATTACATAAATCATAATGTTTATAAAATTTTAATATATAATACGATCTTTCCAAGAAACATTTTTTCAACATCAGGTCCTATGTATTTTGGTTCAATAGATTATGTATTTAACATATTAAATTTGGTGATAATATTACTTTTTGTGCATCTTGTTATAAGCTACAAATATAAAAATAAATTTAATGCTAAGTTACTTAATGGATGGTTCTTAGTATTAGCATCAGTATCAATTTCAGCAACTGACATAATATTTGGAAAATTAGAATTCTTCAACCAATATTTGTGGCGTAAGAAGCTCTGCATAGAAAGAGCAACCCAAATGAGTAATATTAAAATGGATGATAAATCCTATGGTGATAGATTTGCAAATTTCTTGGAATATATGCGTAATGAGTGTGTAACTGAAGAGAATGCTTTAATTATTCTTAGTATTATAATAGTTATATCTTTTATTACCATGCTTATTATACATCAAACTACAAAAGATAAATTTTTTCAAAAAGCAGTATTGTTTTTAATGATGCCAATCGTTTCAATAATATTTGGAGGATATATTATACAAATATTGCATGAGATTGAATTCGAGATACTTTATCTGCATCATGGTTATACATTGTTTATTAGTATAAGTATTCTATTCACCATCTCTATTAAATCCTCAATCTACCTTCTAAAGAATAACAGGACTTTAAAATGAAACATATAATAAAATCTAATCTATATTTGATCTTCTGGTCAGAGAAGTTCTTCAACCTAGCAATCCTTGCCGGAATGGTAGTTCTATTGATGGTACTACAGGGACATTTCGCAGCTTATGTTATCGGTATATATCTATCAACTTTTATGTGTCTGTTGAAAATGAATTCAATGGATAGTAGACATAAATATGAAAATATAAATGCTAGTATGCCTGAGCAGAAGGAGAACATTATATTTTCAAGGTTTTTGACAGCGGGAGCAATCATTGTATTAGTTACGGTAGTTAATTTAGCTGTTGCGATCTGGGCAAATACTAAGAAAGTTATCTATGATGGGAAAGGTATGAATGAAGAAATTATTCCAAAGATCATGATCGAGATTTCAACTTCGGGAGATGAATTATTCGGTGGAATAATTCTTGGTATTTTACTGGCTGTGATCTTCTCAGGTATCTATATCTATCTCTGGTCAAAGATCAACAGTGATAAATATAATTTATATGTTACAATGATAGTTCTGATATCAATTTTTTCTATCAAGCCTATTTTGCAGGGAGTAACAGATCAGGGAATCAGTTTGATTGCTGTGAATATTTTATTTTTGGTAGTAGCTATTGTTATTGGCTATTTTTCTTTTATAATGTCTAAGAAAGCGTTCTCTCAAAGAGAGTTTTAGGTTCTCACAGAGCCACAGATGAGTTGTATTGTAGAAACGCATTCCTGCATTCCTTACATACGTCATACTCGGACTGGATCCGGGTATCCAGGGGTTGTTCCACAGGTTGAAACCTATGGTTATAGGGTTTATATCCCGTTGGGATAATTGTCATTATTCCGCACCTCTGACTTCTAATTTCTAACTTCTGACTTAATGAATTTTAAATTCTAATTTAATAATTATAGTATTGCGTAAAAATTATTAATTACTTAGTATTCAATATCTGAACAAAAACCGGAGAAATAGATGAAATACGTTAAGCTTTTAGCTATAGTTTTTTCTATAGCATTGATCGTTAATTGTACCAAGAAAGAAGATGTGAAGACTTACGAACAATACGAAGAGAACGGGATCAGGATCACGAGTAACAATGGAACACCTGCAGATACTTCATTTAGTATTGAGTTAAAGGAAGTTGGATTTATTGATATTTCTGGTGAGGAAGATCTTGAAAATCTTATCAGTTATCCAAAGTCTTTTGATTTTGATGAAGCAGGGAATTTGTATATTCTTGATGGTGAGAAAGCCAAGATTCATAAGTTCAACAACAAATTTGAAAGAGTAAGCATTTTTGGTGGGAAAGGACAGGGTCCAGGTGAATTTGTTCAACCTTCATGCGTAATAGTGAAAAATGATACTTTGATAGTACCTGATTCAAGAGCATGGAAAATTAATAAGCTTGATCTTGACGGGAAGTTTATTACGGATAAGAAATATCTAGATTACCAGAAAACACCTTTTGATATAATAAAATTTGGTACAGGATTTGCTAGCGATTTTAATGGTATGTCTGCGGATGATACTGGTCAAAGGTTTTCAATTAAATTTATCTCCCTTTTTGATTCGAATCTTAATTACTTAAAAGATGTATATAAATTTAAAAAGCTATATGAACCCGATAAAGAGATAGATCCTGGTGGTGATGGTTCAGCTTATACAGCAAACAAACAGAATTTGTTTTTATCAGTTAATTCAAAAACTGAATATAAGATAGATGTCTTTGATCAGTCAGGTGATAAAACAAGAATTATAAGGAAGAATTATGCAAGGATAAGGAATTCTGAGGAATCAATAAAATGGATTGAAGAATTTAATAAAAAACACGGGACTAAACATAAAACAGAATTTCGCAACTCAATTTTTATGATGTACACTGATAAGTATGGTAGATTGTGGGTTAGCTCTACAGTAAAAAAGAAAGAAGAAGGTGCTCATTACGATATTTTTAAAGATGATGTTTTTCTAAAGAGAGTTAATATTGAAATGGAAGAGGGATATTTGCCAATATACATCGGAGAAAAAATTATCTGTCAGAACTGGAAAGATAATAGTTTAAAAATATACGATTATTAAGGAGAAATAGAATGAAATATGCTAAGCTGTTAGCTATAACTTTCTTTATAGCATTAATCGTTAATTGTGCAAAGAATGATTCTTTTAGGAGTGATAACCATGTGGTAAAGGTGATTAATGGTAAAAAAATGATAATTAATCAGAGTGTGCCTTCAATTCCAAATGATTCATTGGCTGTTAATTTAAAACTTAAGCATAAGATTATTCTAGCTGATCATAATTTAAAATGGAGTTTTATCACAAGAGATGATGAAGGTAATATTTATTTGACAAATCGAGATAATCCTGCACAAGTATTTACATGTAAATTTGATAGTACTGGTAAATTTATTACGAGGTTTGGTATGAAAGGATCTGGTCCTGGAGAAATATCTCAATTTGTAATCAATAGCCTTTGTTTTAACGAGAATTTGTATTTGTCAGATATGTGGACAAGTGTGAATATATACAATTTAGAGGGTGATTATTTACGAGAGATAAGATATTGTGATTTAGGTTTTGATATTAAAAGTGCAAATGAGCTTGATAGTACAAGAATAATTGCAGAAATATTTTACAGAGAGAAATCAGAAAGTGAAGTGTATGAAGTTAGAAGTGTGTGTATCCTCGATAAAGATTTATCAATAAAAAAAGTTTTGAAAAAGGTAAGTTTCCCGAATGGTTACGAAAAGGGTACAATGAATTGTGATGAACTTAATTTCAAATACTCATATTTTACATATACGAATAATACTAAAAATATATTTATAGCAACAAAGAATAACAATAGTTATTACGTAGAAGTTTTTGATAACTCGGGTAATTTAGAATATACTTTTAGTAAGAAATTTAGAAAACTGAAGTATGGTATTTTTGAAAAAATGCTTGTAAAGAAAATTTTAAAAAAGAGGGATGAGTATTCCTCAAATTTAGTTAAATATAAAAATATTATTAAATCAATGGATTTTGATAAAAAAGGTCGTTTGTGGATACATGTTAATGACGAAAATGGATCAGATATGAAATTCGACGTGTTTGATAAGGGTGTTTATTTAAACTCTGTTGAATTGGATTTTAAGTTTGAAGGAGATTATGTTAAATATTATAATCTGTTAGGTTTTTCTGAAAAATATCTTTTTGGGAATCAAGAATTTCTTTTCTATAATGATGGAGAAATCAAAGTATTTTGTTATTAGTATGAATAAAATATAAAAAGTGAGTTGTAAAATATTTAAAATGGAGAAATAGAATGAAATTATTTAAGCTGTTGGCTATAACTTTGTTTATAGCATTGATCGTTAATTGTGCAAAAAAAGAAGAAGTGAAAACTTTCGAGCAGTATGAAGAGAATGGTGTTAAGATTACAAAGAATAATGGTATCCCTGCAGATTCAACTTTAGAATTGAATTTTAATAAAGTATTTACTATAAGTACTCAAGAAGATTCTTCTTTAATTATGAAAAATCCAGGTTCAATAAATGAGGATAAAGATCAAAATTTCTATGTATTAGATTCTAGAACGCATGATGTTAAAAAGTTTAATAAGTTAGGTCAGTATCAAAAAACTATTAGTAGAGAAGGTGAAGGACCCGGAGAATTAAAATCTCCTGTTGTAATGTTCATTGATAATGATACACTTACAGTATTTAGCATCTCATCAAGTAAAATCAGTAAATTTAGTCTGGATGGTGAATTATACTATGATAAAGCAGTTGATAGAATATCATTCAATGGTTCTAGAATGTCACCGAATGGTAAAAATTTAGTATGTTATACTCTGGGAATGCTTCCAGATGAATTAGTAGAATTTAATATGTCGTTAGTGGATCTATTACAATTTAAAGTAAAAAGTAATATTAGTAGTATCCAATTCACAATGGCTGATGCTATGTCAGGTAAATTTAGTCCATTTGATACTGTTGTACCATATTGCATTGGAAATGAGAATGTTTATTTGTCAGATGGTTCAGATCATCAGTATAAGTTTTTTTCGCATGATTTTGAAGGAAATAAGAATGGTGAGATTCGTAAGTCTTATAGGCAAATTAGATTTAGCGAAAGTGAACAAGCAGAGTTAAAGAAGAATACAAGAAAAAAAGATTTTGAAGCTCCGACTAATAAAGATGCAATTCAAGACATCTACACAGATAAATATGGAAGAGTTCTTGTTATACCGGGTATAGACAGAAATAAAGATACGGAAGGAAAGTATATTGATATTTTTAAAAATGGAATATTCCTGAATAGAGTTGATTATTCAAAGGATAGTGGAGTATTTTGGGAGAAAAGTGGAGAATTGTATTTCTCTGGCACAAGAATGTATTTTGTTAATAGTGAAGATTTGAGTATTGATATTTACGATTATTAATGGAGAACCGAGAATGAACTATATCAAAATACTCATTTTTATTTCTATTGTATTAAACCTAAATTGTTTTGCCCAAAAGGTTTACAAGAATTCCAATACACCCAAAGATGAAAATTTAAATTTTGTTTTGAAGGAAAAAACTGTCTGCTATTTTAATAATTGTGAAGGTTCATTTATTTCAAATTCGATATATGTTCCAACTCAAATTGATAAAGATTCCTCTTACTTTTTTCTTGATTCTAAAAATTCTAAAATGATAAAGTTTGATAAAAATGGACAATTTATTACTTCATTTTCAAATCCTGGTAATGGTCCAGGTGAATTTCCAAACTTTTTTGTTTTGCGTTTTTACCTTACTAATGACAGCTTATATTTAGTAAATCATTGTGAAAATAAAATTATTATTTTTGACACTGACGGTAAATTTTCTTGTAGTCGTCAATTTTCAAGAGAATCATATCCAGAAGGAATAAATATGATCGTAAAAAACAACAAATTAATATATAGTACTTTTTGGGGGATGTATGGGGAAATAAATAGAAAATTGGTTTTGACTGATCTAAATATGAAAATATTTAAGGAAATATACAGTCAGGATACAGAAGAAACTCCCGCAATAATCTTATCAGGAAAAAATGATTTCACAATAGCTTGTTCTAATGATGAAATTTATATGTCAGTTCCCGGAGATTTTGGACGCTATTTGATAAATGTTTATGATTTAAAGGGAAATTTAAAACATAAAATTAAGAAACATTACAGGAAAGTAAAAATTAATAATGACAAATTAAAGAATACCTTGAAAAATAATGGAATTAGTAAGAAGGGGATGTCAAATTATAAAAATCCAATTCAATCGATGTTTTGTGACTTAAAAGGTAAGCTGTTTGTTCGTTCTCCAAAAGATGATGATAAAAAGAGATGTTATTACTTTGATATCTTCCAGAAGGGAGAATTTATCAATAGGATCGCATTTGAAATTCCTGATAATATTGATGGAATTGCTTTTAGAGATGATTTTGCATACGGATTCGATTGTGACAATAATTCTATAACAGTTTATGAATATAATGAGGTTGAAAAATAATGGCAAAGAAGATCAAAACACACTATATCGGACATGACGGCGCATACAGATATAAGAAGTCTTATGGTGAAACAGGTTGGGGAGAAGGTGCTAAGGAATATGAAAATCTTCTTCAGGAAGCATTCACCAAAGAATATGTACCCAAAAACGGCAAATTCCTTGAACTGGGATGTGGAGCAGGAGAAACGACATTATGGTTCGCTGAAAAAGGTTATGAGAGCTTTGGTGTTGATATTTCGCCAATTGCGATAGAGTGGGCTAAGGAGAAAGCGACAGAGCAGAATTTAAAGGCTGATTTCAGGACAGGAAATGTTATTGATCTGAAAGATTACGAAGATAATTATTTCGATTTTATTCTGGACGCACACTGTCTGCACTGCATAATCGGAGAAGACAGAGAGCAATTTTTGAAAAATGTATTCAGAGTTTTGAAAAAGGGAGGATTCTTCCTGTCGGACTCAATGTGCGGAGAGATCAGAGATGATGAGTGGAAAAAGATTTATGATCCCGAATCCCGTTGTTTATTTACAAAAGATGTTGCTCAGCGTTATATAGGATTGCCTGATGATATTGTAGATGAAATAAGAAGCGCAGGTTTCACGATCCTGCATTCTTCTGTTACCATTGGTGAAGGGCTTGACAATGACATGCTTCTAGTACATGCAATAAAGAAGTAACCGGCTTCTCGATACAAAAGCTTTGCTTTCACTCGAAGACCGGTAATCAAAGGTAAGTTGCAACAAGGGGATCAGATCCCCTTGTCAGGCAAAGCCTGTGCAACTACTGTGTTAGGGCAGAACATACCTCTGGTATTAAATTAAAGGAAAACTAATGAAAAGAATTATATTATTATTTATAGCCACAATAATGATCATCAGCTGCACAAAGAAAGACACAGGAATTAAAACATATTTTAATAATTCAACTCCAGCTAATCCTGATTTCAATATTGAGATAGTAGAACAAGACACTTTACAAAACGATTCAACAAGAATGTTCTTTGATATGCCATGGGATGCTGTGGAGGATACTGATGGAAATATTTTCATTCTTTCATTATTCAATGGTAAAATAGTTAAATATGACAATAGTTTTAATTATATTACTGATTTCGGAGGAAAAGGAAATGGACCTGGGGAATTATCTTCACCACAATCTATGTTCGTTTATAAAGACACTTTATTTGTCACAGATTCAGGAACCAAAAAGATCAGTAAATATATCACGGATGGGCATTTTGTAAATTCTACTTTTGCACCAATACTGAGCAAATCACATACATTTACAAGGAAAAATAATTATTTTATCAGCCAGAGTATAGATTTTTACGAAAAAGAAAATGTTATGGTCGGCAGATCGAATCTTACTTTGATAGATAATCGTTTAAATTTAATTAAGAACATTGTTTATGGTGCTGAAACAGAAGATTTTATATTCTTCAAATCGAGAATATCATACGCAATGACAGATAATAATATCTATGTTGCTGAGAATAGAACGGACAGATATAAGATTAATATATTTGATTATTCAGGTAAAAAGACTGGTATCATCAATAAAGATTATGCAATGATTCCTTTCGAGTATAAAAAAGAAATATGGTCAAAATTCTTTGGATCAAAATATAAAAGAATTATCTCGAATTTATATACAGACTACAATGATAATATATGGGTGATGAAAGCTCAAAAAGATGCTCCTGATGCTGATGGTTACAGAGTCACTTTAAAGTTTGATGTTTTTAAAAACGGAGAATTTATAAATGAAGTAACACTTGATAGTTTGTATTACGAATCGTACAACTATGGTTTAAAAACAAAAGTTGTTAATAATAGGATATTTTCTTTTTACGGTGCTGAAGATAAAGTGATCGTTTCAAGATATATTATAAAGGACTAACCGGCTTCTCGATACAAAAGCTTTGCTTTCACTCGAAGACCGGTATTTACAAAAAGGAAAACAATGAAAAAAAAATACAAACATATTACAATAATAATTTTTATCATGGTTTTTATATCTATAATCAATTGTTCAAGAGATAATACGGAGAACTATAAACAGGAAATAAAGAACGGAATTGTTTATCATTATAATTATGGAGAAAATGATACTACTTTTGCACTAGAATTTGATTCGTTATTAACGATAAACCTTGATCAGGATTCTCTTAATTTGAAGTTCCACGATTTTGTGATAGATAAAAATGAGAGTATTTATTTAACTGAATACAATTCGAGATCAATTTATAAATATAACTCAGATGGACGGTTTGAAAGAAGCTTCGGATCAAAAGGAATGGGACCTGGAGAATTCAATGATATTATGTTTACTTATATTATAGATGATACTCTGTATGCTGCTGAAAATACAAGAAGATTAATATCAAGATTTAATTTATCGGGCAAGTTTATTAACAGTTATTCAAGAAATGATGAATGGATTGGAAAAATAAAAATGTTAAATGATTCGATAATGATTTGTAGGTACACAAAATGGGACATAACCGATAGTAAAGCTAATCTGGTTACGAGTATATCTACTTTTAATAATAAAATCCAAAAGCTGAATGATTGCTATGTAAATTTATTAGATTATAAAAAAGAGCCGCATAAAATACCATTGGTTAGGAATCATTTTTGTGGTATGAAAGATGAAGTTTATGAAGGAATTAAAAGTATTAATAAATATCAACTCAGAAAGTTCAATTTAAAAGGTGATCTTCAATCTGTAGTAAATTTAAGTTATCGTAGACAAAAATACTCTGAAGCCGATTATAAAGAGATCTATCCTGAAAGACCCAATGATATACATTTTAATAATTATCTGAAAGAAATCAATCAGTGTAAATTTGCTTTTAAAGAAATTTATTCTGTTTTAGATAAGTATATCTTTGCTCTCAGGTATGAAACGATTCATTGTGACTATGTCCTATTTGATGTATTTGAAGAAGGAAAATTTTTAAAGACTATTAAATTTTATCTTCCAAACATAAAAGAACAAGAGAAAATAAATTCTTATGAACTCAGTTTTAAATTTAATAATAATAAACTTTATGTTATGGATCATGCGGCAGAAGTTTTAGTTGTTTATGGAATCAAATAATGGAAAATAAATGAAAAGAATTATAATACTATTATCAATTTTAACTCTTTTAATATCTTGCTCAACAGAGAAGAATGGAAAGCAGGAATTAAAAACTGTTAAGCTGACAAAACTGCATACCATCGAAGGTTATCCTGAAGGTGCAGATTCTACTAGAACTTTTTCATTATGGTGGAAAGGAGTTAAGGTTGATGATGAAGGGAACGTATTTATAAGGGATAAAAAATCAGGATCTATAAGAGTTTTTGATAATAAAGGAAGGTTTAAGAATAATATTACTGCAGAGGGAATGGGACCTGAAGAAGTAGAGATTATGAGTGGTTATTATCTTGATAAAGATACGGTATGTATTATAGATAATAGAATAAAACTAAAGAAGTTTCTTAAGAACGGTCAATATCTATCGTACAAGGTTATAGAATATGATGAAATCTCATCCCCTATAGATATTCAGGAGCTAAATGATTCTACCTTAGTAGTAAGAGTGATTTTTGGTAAAACTATAGATGATGTCAGAATGGTGGGTCAGTCTCTGGATATTTATAATAAATCATTTGTTAAAATAAATCGTATTTACGAATCTTTCATTGACTATCTGAATGAATCAGATAAACTTTTTTTTACAGAACCAATATTCGCTTTTAATGACAGCTCAATATTTCTAACTACAAGGAATAAATCGGAATACAAGGTAGGTATTTACAGTCATCAAGGTAAGTTAGTTGGGAATATAAGAAAAAATTATTTTAAGAAGAGATTTACTGAAGATGAATTGGATAAGATATTTGGAAAAGATAATAGGCCTGAAAACTATAAGAACATTTACGAATATAAGATAGCGATCTATGAAATGATGTGTGACAAATATGGTTACTTGTGGACACTAACAGATGGTTATGCGTATGGTGACATGGTCTATGATATTTTTGATAATGATAGATTGATCGCTAAATTCATACTTGAAAGATCGGATGAAAAAAAAGTAACAAGAAGTATAGTATTAAAGGATAAGTTCTTTTTGATCGATTATGATAATGGTCTGATCGAAGTATATGACTATGAATTTGAATAAGCCATGCCTAAGAATTTATAGAAATGATAAAATGGTTGACAGGATGACAAAATTGATGTAAGTTTAGTCAACAGGGTGACTGTATTACTATATGTCGAGGTGAATAACATGCAAAATATTGATAGAGATATAAAGAAACTATTATTGAATAAAATCAATTCAGGCAAAGTGATCGTATTGATTGGTGCAAGACGAGTTGGTAAAACTTATCTATTAAAGCAAATATTAAAAGAAATCAATGAAGAATATATTTTCGTAAATGGTGAAGATGTTAATGTCCATGTGGCTTTGGAGCGCAGAACAATAGAAAATTATAAACAATTTCTGGGAAGCAAAAAGTTGCTTGTAATTGATGAAGCTCAGAAAATTCCAGATATTGGAAATATTCTAAAGTTAATGATAGATGAAATAGAGGATTTGAAAGTAATTATAACAGGTTCTTCTGCTTTTGATATACATAATGTTACTGGTGAACCTTTAACAGGTAGAAAATATACATATATGCTGTATCCATTATCGGAAAATGAATTTGATCAAATAGATAACCCAATAGCTAAAAAAGATATTATCAAGCATAGAATGATCTATGG
>JAQICF010000106.1 GCA_027858795.1 Candidatus Delongbacteria bacterium
GTTACGAATCCAAATCCTTTTGAAGAGTCAAACCATTTTACGGTTCCAGTTTCACGCTCTGCCATTAAACAACCTCCATGATTGCTATTTTGTTAATTTGTTACGAACAGAGCTTTCCCGAATTTTTGCTCCGTGAAAAATATCTGCTCACTCACGAATGTTCAAGATAATACTAAATTTATGCAAATGCAATAGAAATATTAAATACTAATTTAGTTACTGCTAACTATTCGTTAAACCCAGTTGAAGTAATATACCTTTAATAACTAATTTTGAAGTTGATTTTTAAATAAATTTTAACTAAGTTAATGTGCTAAAGGCTATATTGTGGCCTTTTTCTATTAATAGAGAGTCGAATTAAAATAATTTCGTGGAGTACATTATGAAAAGATTGGTTTATTTACTTTGTATCCTCACATTTATCTTTTCCGTTTACGGTCAGGAATCAGATCTCGAAAAATACAAAAGAATGGCTTCTGAAGATGTAGGCAAGTGGAAGCAGGAAAGAGATGCTGAAATGGATGCATACCAGGAACGTGTTGAAAAAGAAAGAAAAGAATGGAAAGAGTATGTGAACAAAGTAAGAGGTCAATGGGGAGAATATACTGGAAGTACTCCTAAAGCTTGGGCTGAATATAGTAATGACCTGAATGCATTAAGTGTTGTCGATTTTGAAAATAATTATATTGAAATAGCAACAATTGTGGACACTGATAACAAAGCTAAATCAGAGGCTCAGATACAAAAAAGATTTGAAGAAATGCTGGCTACAAAAGAAGAAGGTTCAAACAGAAAATTACTTGCTGGTCAGATAAAATATGAACAAAAAGCAAATTTTGTTAAGCCAATCAAGAAAAAAGTTATCGTAGAAAAGCCAATTAACAAAGACAAAAAAGTTTACAAAGCTGTTACACAGGAAAATCAGAAACAATTTGTAAAAGAGACAGTTAACAAAAACCTGAAGAAAGAAGTTATCATCGGCGATGATGGACGGGCAAGAACGAAATATACTGTAACATTGGAAATGGTACCTAACAGCATTCAGGTACGTGCTAAGAAATATATGGATCTGATCGAAAAATACAGTAAGAAATATGATCTTGACCCAGCATTGGTAATGGCGTTAATACACACTGAATCAGCATTTAACCCAAAGGCTTTCTCAAGAAGACCGGATGGAACTCCAATGGCTTGTGGACTTATGCAGATAATTCCTTCTCAGGCAGGAAGAGATGCACATAAAGCCTTATTCGGAAAAGATAAGATCGTTGAACCTGAGTATTTATTTGATCCAGAAAAAAACTTAGCTATGGGTACTTGGTATGTGAGATGGCTGACTAAGTGGTGGAATAGAATAGAAAAGAAAAAACATGGTGGAAAAGCAAGTAGTGTTACAAAAAACGAATATTACACTATTTCTTCATACAATCAAGGAATGGGAACGATTTTAAACAAAGCGTACAAACCTAGAGATCTTTTCAATAAGTCAGATGATGAAACTTATTCAATTCTTGTTTCTGACAGATCTATACCTGAAGAAGGAAGACATTACCTGGAAAGAGTTAAAAAAAGAAAGAAACTTTACAAAAAATAGGTATTAAAATGCTGAAAAAGTTAACCTTATTATTGATCGTGATCTTTAGCTGTTCCTTATTTGGTCTGGATTGGTTGCAAAATTACGAAGAAGGCATTAAAGTGGCCACAAATGATAAAAAACCTGTTTTATTTTTATATGTATCACCAAAACAGAAAGAAAGTCTTGAACTTAGCTATGTGATATCAAAAGGTCAATTGGATTGTCTTAAAGATAAATTTATTATGGTTCAAATGAATATAGATAAAAAAGAAAATGTCGCAAAATATAAATCCTATAATGTAAAGGAGCTTCCTTTGTTCGTACTACAGGATTTTGAGCCTATGAGAAAACTGTTTGTTAAAACACTGTTTATTAATCCTCAGCAAATATTTAGTGCTTTATTCGAAGTATATTCTACACTCGGAAATCAATTTTTAAGTATAGGAGATCATGAAGCTTCCAGAAATGCTTTTGATCTGATTTCAAGTATTCCGAACGAGTTTGGAGAAAAAGCTAAATCTGCTGTAACCCAGATAGATAAAAAGTTTCCAAGAAAAACAGATTCAAAAAAAGATAAACCCCTTGACGCACAAACCTATTACGACATGGCTTCTTTCAGCATTAAGAACGGAAATTTCGACAAGGCATATTTATACTTGCAAAAAGTGATCGATACTGCACCAAAATCAAAGATAGCTAAGAAAGCAGAACTTGAACAGGAGAAGATTTCAGATAAAGTCGACAAATCTAAATTTCTCAAGAAAAAAGATACTAAAGGATCAAAATAATGAATTATTTGACCAAAGAGGGAATGAAGGATATTATTGAAAAACTTTATCACATGAAGCATGTTGTAAGGCAGGAGATACTTGACCGTGTGGATGAAGCAAGAAAACTTGGCGATCTGAAAGAGAATGGTGATTACAAAGCTGCCAGAGAGGACCTTTCCAGAATAGATATCAGGATAGGTGAGTTGGAAAACTATATTGCTCAATCCCAGATAATTTCAAAAGACAAGATGAAGAATGACGTTGTTCGTATTTTAAATAAAGTTAAGATCAAAGACCACACAAGGAACAAAGAATTAGAATATACTTTGGTTTCGCAGGCCGAAGCTGATCCAATTGAAAGAAAGATCTCAGCAGACTCCCCTATCGGTAAAGGTTTGCTTGGTAAGAAAGTTGGAGATAAATTTTTTATACATATCCCTATAGGTGATATAGAATTGGAAGTATTGGAAATTACATAATAAATAAGTTATTTGGAGCTATAAAATGTCCGGTCATTCAAAATGGGCTACTATCCGTAGAAAAAAAGAAAAAACAGATGCTGCAAGAGGTAAAATATTTACAAAACTGATAAAAGAAATTACTACAGCTTCAAAATTAGGTGGTAGCAATGAAGATGCTAACCCAAGATTAAAAGTAGCTATTCAAAAGGGTAAAGATGCTAATATGCCTTTGGATACAATAAATAGAGCAAGGTTGAAAGGTGCGGGTGAATTACCCGGAGTAACTTATGAAGACCTTGTATATGAAGGTTATGGACCTGGTGGTGTTGCTATTATGTTGGAGTCTATGACAGATAATAAAGTAAGAACTGTCGCTGAAGTAAGATTTGCTTTTAATAAGTACGGTGGAAATATGGGAGAAAGCGGTTCTGTAGCTTGGATATTCCACAAAAAAGGTATGATCGTTATTGACTCTGAAGGATTAGACGAAGATCAAGTTATGGAAGATGCTTTGGAAGCAGGTGCCGAAGATATGGTTAATGATGATGGTAAATTTGTAATATACACTGAGTTCAAAGATTATCTTAGCGTTTGTGATGTACTTGAAGCAAAATATAAATTCGAATCAAATGAACTTGCAATGGTAGCTGATAATGATATCAAAGTTCCTTCGAACAAAGTAGAACAATTACTTAAATTAATTGATGCACTTGAAGACTTAGATGATATTGATGATGTTTACTCTAATGCTGATATTGATGAAGCTGATATGGACTCTGAATAGATGAGAGTACTTGGAATCGATCCCGGTATCGCATGTACAGGATATGCTGTTTTAGAACTTAAAAACAATAAATTTATTTTGATCGAGCTTGGAGTTATCAGAACTTCTCCAAAAGATACAATGCCGATCAGGTTAAAGACAATTTATGAAGGTGTTTCAGAGGTTATTGCTTCTTTGGAGCCGAATGAAATGGCCATAGAAACTGTTTTTGTAGGAAAAAATGTTCAATCAGCCCTTAAGCTTGGTCATGCAAGAGGTGCAGCTATAATCGCGGGTGCACTTGCCGGTTTGGATGTTCAGGAATTTTCGCCTAAAGAAGTTAAAAAGAATATTGCCGGCACAGGAACTGCGACAAAGGAACAAGTTCAGTTCATGGTAAAATCGATTCTAAGACTGGACAAAGTTCCTAAGCCTAATGATGCTGCTGATGCTGTAGCAATTGCGTTGTCTTTTATACAAACAGTTAAGTTCAGTAATGCTACAAAAAACAGATAAGGATATTCAATGATAGAAATGATAATAGGTGAAATACTTCATAAAGAACCGGGAAAAGTCATCGTAAATTGTGCCGGAGTTGGGTATTCTTTAAGTATTTCTTCTTTTACATATTCTAAGCTCAAAGATAGTAACAAGAAAGAAGTCTTCCACACAGTATTTAAAGTCAGAGAAGACGATATGTCACTTTTCGGATTCTTAGAAAAACAGGAAAAAGAAGTTTTTATTATCCTTAGTACTGTAAGTGGTATCGGAGCAAAGACTGCGATGGTGCTTTTATCAGAAATTAAATATGACAGACTCTACAATGCTATTGCTACCGGAGATGTTACACTAATATCTCAGGCACATGGTATTGGCAAAAAGAAAGCACAGAAAATAGTCTTTGAACTCAAGGATAAGATCTCAACTTCAGACGATATTTCAGAAGTTCTCAATATTGGAATAGTCAGCAGTAATTCTGAAGCTGTATCAGGATTAGTACAACTTGGATATAAGAACAATGATGCAAATACTGTTGTAGCTAAAATCATTAAAGAGCATGGAAAGGATATTTCTACTCAGGAAATAATTAGACATGCTTTGCAGAATAGAATGAAATAAATAATACTTATTGTAGGGAACGCAGATCTGTGTTCCCTACAATTTTTCTGTTCTATAGCCTTCCTAGAAGTTCTTTTAAATTTTCTAGATTTTCAATTTCTAATTCTTTTGATTTATGAAGAAGTTTTATCTTCAATTCATCCTCCAGTGTTTTACTGGAGATCTTTTCCAAATAGTTTGATATTTGTCCGTAAATATAAGCAATATCCTGCATAAATTCTTTTGTTTCAAGATCATAATAATCTGATACTTCAGTTAGATAATCTTTTGCTTTTGATCTACATTCACTCCATACTTTTGCATTCCACCAATTTCCCTGAGAATTTCCATAACCTTTTTTTACAGCTTCAATAAAGTTATCATAAGCATCAAATCCTATTCCATAATTCTCCCAGGAATAACTTTCTGAACTCTCAAAAAGCTCTATGGCATACATTATACTGTTAAATATAATTTTCTTAGTATTTTTTGCAGAAACTTTTAAATAATTATAAAAATTCACATGAAAGTCATCACCAAGTTCCTGCCAGGTTGCAAAGGTTAATCTACTTGGAGGATATTTTGCCTTTCCCCATGGTTGACAGCACAGTAATTGACTCTCATCAAATCCGTATATTATCTGATGATCATTATTTACGATCGAACATGGGACACGATTATTAAGTTGCGATATTACTGAAGATTCTACTTTTATTCTGGCTGCTTTAATTAATGTTGGAGGATAAAATCCCATGTCCTCCATTACTATTCCCATATCCTTTAATAATTCTGTGAACTTACTCATATTCCAACAGGATGGTCCAGATGGACAAAGTTTCCTATGAACATTGATCAAAAAAGCTTGCCCGGTAGCGCCGAATACAAAAGCATCGCTATAGTTAAATTCATAATAATCAGCGACACCTTTAACTACACCCATCAAAGACGTGTTAAAAGGTTTCATCTTTAAATTCTTTAATTCCATGATATTTCTCGTATTTTATGAATGAATTCACATTGTTTCGTAGATAAGATACAATGTTTTTACTGATTTTTCAATTATTTCATCAGGAAAGTCATAATTTGGATTATGAAGATGCGGGCGATTTACGCCTGAACCAATACCTATGAAAAAACCTTTTATTTTCTCAGTGTAATATCCAAAATCTTCTGACCAGGGAAAAGGTTTGTCTAGTTCTTGAAATTCAATTTCATTTCTTTTACAGTGTTGTTTCATTGATTTGAAGATATCCTTATTATTATCAACCGCAAGAAACTCTTCGGTAAATTTGAAACTAACAACCAACTTTGGATCAATCTGAGCTGCTTTCTTTATTCTTTCTATTATTTCTTCAATAGTATTATTATTCTGAGAACGAATTGTTAAATATATTTCAGCATTACTCGGTGAAGTTCCAAATGCTTTATCTCCTGCATTTATCCCAACGACAGTTGCAAATGATCCTGAATTTTGATATTTCTTTGATGAATTCAATTTTTCTATCTCTGAAAGTACTTTATTCACGGCAAAAATCGGACTTATGCCTTTCTCCGGCTCTGAAGCATGTGAGCTTCTTCCAACCAATTTAACTGTCATACCAATCGAACCTGAAGCAAAAGTACCTGACTTTAACAATAGTGATCCAAGTTTAAAACTAGGGATATTATGAAATCCGTAAATCTTATTAATTTTCAAGTCTCTAAACTTTTTATTCTCCATCAAAGCCTTAGCACCCTGTCCGGTTTCTTCTGCTGATTGAAAGATAAAAACTATTGAGCCTTCTTTCGACTTGTTTTTAGACACTTTCTCAGCCAGTCCGAGTAAAATAGCAGTATGCCCGTCATGCCCACAGAGATGTGCGATATTCGGCTTTTTTGACGCATATTTAAGAGGATTAAGTTCCTGAATAGGTAAAGCATCAATATCCGCCCTGAATGCAATGACCTTTCTTTTTTTATCTCCATTGAAAACTACGATCAAAGAACCAGCTATTTCAAGCATCTTATCAGGTTGCAGATCATTGAGGATATTCTTAAGATATTTCACAGTGTTAACTTCTTTACCTGACAGCTCAGGGTTACTGTGTATCTCTTTCCGTATTTTAATTAGATTTAACATAATTTTCCTTATTTATTTACCACGAAAAGCACGAAACTTCACGAAATGTTTATTTAGCCACAGAGAACGCGGAGTTCACTGCGGAATGTTACTTTGATTGCTTCCTCTTATAGATGTAAGATATCAATATAAGAAAAAATAATGTTGAAACAGAATGAAATATAGATATAGGTATTAAATCAGCTTGAATCAATTGATATTGCACTAATAGAAAAGTAATTAAACTTGAAAATATACCAATAAACATTCCTATTTTTATTGGATCGTAAATTCTTAAATACTGAGTTTTATTCAGAATTAAAAAAAATAGGATAAACAATAGAATAGTTGGCAAATTAATAATCGACATTCCAATCGCTACAATATGAATAGCATCTAGCAATTCATAAAAGAAAGGTTCTTGAGTTTCACAATAGATTGGTTGAGAGTTATATGTAAGTAATGCAAATATTACAACCCAAACTAAAGATGATGCTATACCTGTAGCATAACAAATAACTGAACCGCTAAATATCTTCATTGGATCTTTTCTCATTTTGTGCATTAAATACCTTTAATATTTATTTCCTCTTCCCTACTTTCATCAAAGGTTGAGTATATTCATTATAAAGCTCAAATAAATACTCAATTCTAGCAGTTTCTGAAACAAACGGTTGTGGTCTGTAGCACAGATCAACTGCCTTGTCTAATTCTTGATGAGCTTTAACAAGTTTCGGTGGCATAGTTAAAGGATCGTAAAGATCGGCTAAACTACTATCCGGGAATTCTGCTCTCACATCTAAAACTTTATGTGCTTTTTCTTCAACTTTCTTTTTATTCTTTTCACTTGGTTCTTTTGGCCATGGGAAATTGTTATAAACAACTTTATTTGAGTATCTTAAACTTGTACCTAACATACCACATGTATATCTTACCCAAGTCATATGGAAACTAGATGTTAACACTCCAAAATGATATATTGAAGCATTTGGAATAATTAAAGCTAAATTACTAGCTATCACTGAACAATCTTTAAAACCTATTGGGATATATTTTCTCAATCCAGATGACAAATTAGGAATAATTATATAGCCAGATGTAGGTTGTCTTATTTCACCAAACAATGTTGGATAATTGGCTAATTTCCTTGTTGTTTCTCTTTTACTTGCGAGACGATATTTTTTCACAGATAATATCTTACTTCTTAAAATAGGTAGTTTATTCATCTCTAGGTTAGAATCAACTAACCAAAAACAATATCTTTTAATATTTTTAATAAATTCTGCGCCACCTGTAAAATCTCTTAAATATTTACTCCCTTCAGGTTCTAATTTTATATATTCATTTTTTTCTTCTTCTGAAAGTAACAAGTGACCACCATCATTAGGCATACTACCAAATACAATATTCGGTTTGTTACAAATAGGTTTTGAGCGAGGTAAAATTGAAACATCACTACCTTGTACTAAATAAGGATTGATATTATTAACTCTTTTTTCATTAATATCATCTGCATGATCAGAATAATCATAAATCAATTTCTCATTTGTGTCTGTTTGAGCAAAACCAATTATTATAACATATACTTTTGCATTCCCTTTTGCTTCATTATTCCATTTAAACATTCTATGAGCAAAATGAATTTTAATATTAAATTTATAAAGATAATTCCACAATATCCCTGTTTGCTCTCCCTGTGAGATTGAATTAGTCGAAACAAATGCTACTTTAGTATTACTTTTGTTTATATAATCAGCAGCTTTAACATACCAATTTGTCACATAATCTAGTACTCCAGAACCTTTCATATCATCAAAAATAATATTCATATCTTCTTTTTGATCTGAGCTTTGCTCTTTTTTTCCAACAAAAGGAGGATTACCTAGAATATAATCAACTTTGCCCCTATTTCTTGTATTCCATTTTTTATCTTCTAATGGCATACTTCCTTTTTTTATATTTACACCTTTTGTATAGATATTTATTGAATCATAATGAGCAATCGGTTCATTTACTTGTATTATATTTGTTTCAGTAGCTGTAATATCTAATGAACCACCTTCAATAATTGAATTCCAATCCATTCTGAGAGCATTTCCATGAACAATTTTTGCTGCTTTCTTCAATGGAAGTCTTGCAAAGTATTGTCCAAATTCTTCAGAAACTAACATATTCATTTGATGGTCGATTAGCCACATAGCTACTTCTGCGATTCTTGCAGGAAATTCATCAATCTCAATACCATAGAATTGATCAACATCTATCCAGATTATATCTTCAATGCTTAAGAAAGTTTGATCTTTTCTATATAATTCTCTTAAAATATCAATTTCAAGCAATCTTAGCTCTCTGTAAGAAATAATTAAAAAATTACCACTTCCACAAGCTGGATCAAGAAATTTTAAAGTAGATAATTTCTTGTGAAATTCCTGTAATTTCTTACTATTGGATTTAATTTTTTCAAATTCTGCTCTAAGATCATCTAAAAATAAGGGTTTTATTAGTTTTAAAATATTCTTTTCAGAAGTATAGTGAGCACCTAAATTTCTTCTTTGTTCAGGATTCATAACTGACTGAAACAAAGAACCGAAGATCGCAGGAGATATTTTACCCCAATCAAGAGCAGAAGCTTCGAGAAGTATATCTCGCATGTGTGAATTAAAAGCAGCTATAGGTAAAAACTCTTCAAATAATTTACCGTTTATGTAAGGAAATTGTGCTAAATGCTCATCAAGATTTCTTAATCGTTTATCTTTGGGAGTATTCAATATTTGAAAAAATTGTGCAATTAAAGCACCTAAATTACTTCCATCTTTGTTTGTTTTTTGCTCAATAAATTCTTTGAAAATATCTTTTTCAAAAATACCTGTATCGTCAGCAAATAATACAAACAATAAACGAACAAGATAAACTTCCAATGGATGCCCTTCATAACCGAAGCCCTTAAGCTGGTCATGCAATTTTCCCATTAGTTCCGCAGCTTGAATATTTACAGGATCTTCTTCTTTAAAACTTCGCTTTTGATAACCTGCTATAAAGCCAAATAGTTTTACGTTTTTATAAAAATCTTTGATCTGAAATTCATGTTCAGTTCGTTCATCGAGATCAAAAAGCTTAATTCTTTCAAAGTCTGATACAAGAATATACTTTGGAAGTTCATGCTCTTTTAAACCAGGGAAATAATCGGTTGCTTGCTCATATGCTTTGTTAAGGTCTTTTCCCTTTGATTTATGCTCAACTAATAGAGTTCCTTTCCAGAATAGATCAATAAAACCTTGATTGCCACTGAGTTTCTTAACAGGTTCTTCAAATGTAGCTATTCTTCTTCTAGAAATACCAAATACATTAAAAAAGTCATTCCAAAAACTATCTTTTTCGGCACGCTCTTTAGTTTCTCCTGCCCACTCTTTTGTGAATTGCAGAGCTCTATCTTTAATTTCATTCCAACTTAATGCCATAATAATTCCTTTATCTAATCATAAACTCTTACAGAAGTATCTTGTGTTCTATAGAATACACCTTCGTATTCAATTTCTTCACCTTCCTTTGCAGTGATCCATGGTACATCTTTATGAGAGAATTCACTTAATTCTTTAGCATTCATATCACTCAATCTTTCAAGCTCAGTATCTATATGCTTGATCTCTCGTGCAGTTAATAAATCTAGATTTGCCAATCTTCTAGGCAGATATTTCTTTTGATTAAATTCGTAGTATGACTTATCTATTTGCTCTAATTCCTCTTTTTCTATCATATCTTCAGTAATTTTCTTAAAAGCAATAGGTGTTGGACCATAATGGTTCTTTATATAATGAGCACCCATTAATTGTTCTTCAAATTTTTCATAATAATCAAAGTCAATGAAGTATAGTATTTTATATAAAACAGTTTCACCAATATTTGGTTTTGCACCTACTTTTGACAGAATATATAAAAGAACTTCTTTAAATTTATCAATCCTATTTTGAGGGACGCTTATCCTATATTCTGTCTTAGATTCCTCTACTGACTCATTTTCTATTTCTATATGATATTCTTTTGGTTCTGTTTCAGTCACAAATTTATCAAATGGCATTCCAAATAAATGGGCAAGTTTTCTACTTTCTCCAAGAGAAACATCCCTATTGCCATTTTCAATCTGTGTATATGTCTGTCGTGTTAAGCCAATATAAGTTGCAACACTTTCTTGAGAATAATTCATTTTCTCTCTCATTCTTTTAATGAATTCATTCATTGCCATGATACCACCTCTTTCATTTAACTCCTATTTGAAGTATAGCAATGTATAATATATTTGTCAATTGTTTTGTCTATTATTTTTTACATTATACTGCGAGAATAAAAAAAGGTTGAATATTTTTCTCAACCTTCCTTTGTTCTTTTGAGTCGTGAGACGCGATAAATCGTCGTTTCTACAGAATCCCTTCAGGTTGAACACATGGGTTCAACCCTACAATCTTCACCTCATACCTTATACTTGATACTTAATACCTAATAATTAGAACAATCCAGAAATATTCCCTTCATTGTCAATATCAATACTCATTGCTGCCGGAACTTCCGGTAATCCTGGCATTCTCATTATATCACCCGTTATAGGCACAAGAAATCCGGCTCCTGAAGATATCTGTATCTCTCTTACTGTTACAATGAAATCCTTAGGTCTTCCGAGTAATTTAGGATTGTCTGATAATGACTTCTGTGTTTTTGCAATACAAACAGGTAATTTATCTAACCCGAGTTTTTGAATTCTTTTTATATCATTTTTAGCCTGTGGTCGGAAGTCAATAGCTTCAGCACCATAGATAGTTTTTGCTATCTTTTCAATTTTTTCCTCAATAGACCAATTCCAGTCATAAAGCGGAGTAAATTCATGAGAGCATTTTTCAGCTACTTCAATTACTACTTTTCCAAGTTCTTTTCCGCCTTCACCCCCATTTTCCCAGACATCAGCAATAGCAACACGGACATTTTTACTCTCAACAAATTCTTTGACAATTTTCAATTCTTCATCAGTATCGGTATAGAACTTATTGATAGCCACGACAGAACAAATATTAAAATGAGCCATATTTTCAAGATGTTTCTCTAGATTTACTAAACCCTTTTTCAATGCATCAGTGTTCTCTATAGTAAGTTCTTTTATTTTTGCACCACCATGGAATTTCAATGCTCTTATTGTAGCTACTAAGACAACTGCACTCGGACTCAATCCGGCTGAAACACATTTTATATCAAAAAATTTCTCAGCTCCAAGATCGAAACCAAATCCGGCTTCGGTAACAACATAATCGCTCAATGACAAACCCATTCGTGTAGCTATAACTGAGTTGGTACCTTGAGCTATATTTGCAAAAGGTCCTCCATGAATTATTGCAGGATTTCCACCGATGGTCTGAACAAGATTAGGTTTGATAGCATCCTTTAACAAAGCTGCCATAGCTCCGTTCACCTTCAGATCTCTTACAAATACAGGCTTCTTCTGCCATGTATAACCTACAAATATATTACCCAGTCTTTTCTTCAGATCATCAAGATTATCACTTAAACATAATGCCGCCATAACTTCAGAAGCAGCTGTGATATCAAAACCTGTCTCCCTCGGGATACCATTTTTTGTACCACCTAGCCCAATGACTATATCTCTCAAAGAACGGTCATTCATATCCATCACTCTACGCCAACTAATCGTTCTTGTATCAAAATTCAGTCCGTTCTTTTTACTCTGAATTTCATTATCAATCACAGCAGCAAGTAAATTGTTAGCTTTTTCAATTGCATTTAGGTCACCAGTGAAATGTAGATTGATATCTTCCATTGGTAAAACCTGAGCATATCCCCCACCTGCTGCTCCACCTTTTATACCGAAAACAGGTCCGAGGGATGGTTCTCTTAAAACTACAGTAGATTTTTTACCTAGTATATTCAATGCCTGATTTAATCCTATTGAAATTGTTGTCTTACCTTCTCCGGCAGGGGTTGGTGTGATCGCGGAAACCAGGACCAACTTACTTTTCTTAACTTTTTCAAGATCTATTAAACTTAAAGGGAGTTTTGCCTTGTATTTTCCGTAATATTCCAGATCTTCTTCTTTTATATTCAGTTTTTGAGCTATCGTTGAGATATGCTCGATCTTGGCTGCCTTAGCAATTTCAATATCAGTTTTCATTTTCTATCTCCTAAAATTTAAAAGTCATTTATTGTTTAAGGTTAGACTATTTATATATTCTAATAACATACTAAAAAAATCGCCAATTTTCAAGACAAATATTACTATATTCAATTAATTTAATATTTTACTAAGAAATAATATTTTCGTACGAGTTCAACATCTTGAACCCTTGGTGATTTCTGGGCATAAGATATTATGCCACTACATTATAATTAATCTTTTCAGATATCATATTTTTTACCTTTTCTACGATAGAATCGATCGTGAGTTCTTTTGGATATACAGGCTCTAAGAAATCTACATTTACCTTAGTGAAAGGTTTTGGAAATATCGATCCTGTGGATAAAGCATGATAAGCTCCGTTAATAGCAACAGGAACAACAGGAACATCAAGCTCTTTACTCAGAATCGCAAATGTCTTTTTAAATTCACCTAACTTGCCGGTTTTTGTTCTTGTTCCCTCTGGGAAAATAATAATATTTTTCTTCATTTTAAGAACTTCGGCCATCTTCTGAATTGAACCTTTAAGATCTTTACTTATGTCCATTACTATAACATTATTTCTTTTAGCCAAAGCCTTAAAAAACCAATTCTTAACATGCTTTTTCTTCGCATAAAAAAAGGTGTCCTTCATTATTTTTCTACTGATTACAGATGATACGAATAGTCCGTCAATAAAACTTTGATGATTAGGTGCAATGATAAAAGGTCCTTCAGGTAAATTTTTGCATCCTTTTGTCTTAAATCTAAAGTATATCTTGAGGAATCTCTTTGAAAGGCTTTTAATAAAATTCTGAGTAAACCATGATTTTGGCAGTTTGACATTAACTTTTTCCTTTAGAGTAGCAGTCCAATTAATACTTTCGAACTTATGCCAAAGTTTGTGGTCTTTAATATGATCGACGATCTCCTTCACTGATGGAAAATTAAATAGTTTATCCTCATCAATTTTTACTCCAAAAGTCTGTTCTATATAGCTGAGAAAACCTAATTTACCCAGTGAATCAAGTCCCAGGTCATACTCTATATGATGATCAGGGTAAATATTCATTTTAGTCAGATCGGACAGGAAAGTTTTCACTGCATGATATTCTTCGCTGTCAGGCTCTTTTATCTTTGATCTGTCTATCTCAGGTCTGTTTATCATTTCAGCAAGTTTAAATCTCTGGATCTTACTTAATCTTGTCCTAGGGATATCTTCCTTAGTTATAGTAAATTGGGTTATCCTTTTGTATGAACTTAGTTTTGCATTGAATTCAGGCAGTATCTCATCTTTGCAATATTTATCAATATCCTTGACACCTTTCTCTGAGAAACCCTGAAAATTAGGTACAATAACTGCGTGAAGTTTTTCTTCATACATCAATACAGCTGCTTCTTTTATGAAAGAATCTAATTTTTCCAGCTTTGTTTCAAGTTCTACAGGATTGATATTTTTACCGTTTGAAAGTACAATTATTTCTTTAGTTCTTCCGGTTATTCTTAAGAATCCTTTTTTATCCAGTGTACCGATATCTCCTGTGTACAACCAACCATCCTTGAGAACAGCGGCAGTCTCTTCAGGTCTATTATAATATCCTTTCATCACATTTGGGCCTTTGGCAACAACTTCACCATCTCTGATCTCAACTGTTACTCCGGGTAATGCCTGTCCAGCAGATCCTATCTTGATCTTTCCGGGTCTTGTAAAAGTTATCATCGGAGCTGATTCAGTCATACCGAATCCTTCAAGAACATCTAGACCGATAGTCACAAAGAAATTACCGACTTCCTTGTTCAATGCTGCTCCACCTGACACAAATGTCTTTACATGTCCACCTAAACCCTCGTGAACTTTCTTGAATATTTTTTTCCCGATTGTTTTACTACCGAGAAGATCTACAATTTTGTATAAATTTCTGGCTAGAAAACTTGCATCTATCTTTGCTTTAATCCCTCTGTATAAAAGCTCATAGAATCTTGGTACACCAACTAGGATGTTCACTTCATTATTCTTCAGAGTTTCTTTTACATCCTCAGACTGCATTGAAGGTGACATAGCAATACTTCCTCCTGATGCCAGAGGTGCCATCATTGTTCCGGCTAAAGGAAAAATGTGATGTAATGGTAACAACATTAAAGTTTCTTTATTTACTGTGAAGATCGGAACATTCTTTGTCACTCCTTCAATATTTGCGATCAAGTTCTTATAAGAGAGCATAACACCCTTCGGGCTGCCTGTAGTACCTGAAGTATAAATGATCACAGCTGTTCTTTCAATATCATCAGTGATCGAGAATTCTGTTTTGGATACTTCTTCTTTGAGATCTATTTCATCAAAGTTGAATGTTTGTATCTCATAGTCCAGCTTTTCAGATATCTTTGCAAAATTATCTTTGGTTCCGTTACTGTAAAAGATCAATTCAGGCTTACAGTCATTTAAGATATATGCTACATCGTCAACTGAGGACATAAAATCTACAGGAACAACTACAGAATCATTCTTCCAACCTGAGAAGAAAGAATATATCCACTCTACCCTATTCTCTGAAAAGATCGCTATTTTCTCATATTTCTTTTCTTTGAACAGATTAGAAAATCTGTCAATATTCTCTAACAGACCTTTGTAACTAATCTTATCAGTCTTGGTCTTTAAAGCTATTTTATCTAAATATTTTGTACATATCATTATAATATCCTTATCTTTATTTCAACCTTATAGTAAATATAGCATTTTTTCGTATATTTTTCTACGATAAAATACTTTTAAAATCGGTGATAAGCAAAGTAAATTTATGAATATTTCCATAATAAAAAAAGACGCTATGAAAACGTCTTTTAGGATTTTAGATTTACGAATTAGATTTAATTCACAGCTACAACATAATAGAATAGTTTAGTCTCACTATTAGAGCCAGTCCAGCTTGTTACATTGTATGATCCGTTACCAACCTCCATAAATCCTGTGTACGGGTCAGTAGAAGAATACACTTTGTATGAAGTTGCACCTGTTACTGCATTCCAGGAAACTGTAACTTCAGATCCGTCATTAGAAATATAAACATTAATTGGAATTCCGGGTATTGTTGTAAAAGTCTTGTCAAAACCATTGGTTGTTCCTCCAACGCTTACACCAACAACTCTATAATGATAGGTTATTCCATTTCCTAAACCGGTTATACTTTTACTGACCGGTGTATCTGTTGATCCTGTTACAGGACTTTGGTCAGCAGTTACGGTTGTACCATAATCCGTATCAAATCCATATTCAAATGTTACAGTTGTACTTTCATCGTTAGCATTCACTATTCCGTTTAAAGTCGTACCGGTCGTACCTGTTCCGGTCGCTGCATTCGTTGTTACTGTTGGAGGTGAGGATGAAGGAACCATCGTAAACTGAAAATTATCAATCATGAAATATTTCGTATCATTTGTTCCATAAGGCTCAATTTCAAACTCAATTTCATCAATAGCAATTGACGAATAACTACTTAAATTAACATAGGTATAATAGTTATTTACAGAAGAATTGTTTATTTCATTATAATATAGAGTGTGAGTGAATTGAGTTGCTCCACCTAACTTCCCTCTGAATACAAGATTATTATTTGTAGATACAACATAGTTATCATCCCTAACTGGGGTTATATACATATCGTTAGCATAAAAGTTTGATGAATTTGTAAATGAACCAACTACACCGCCGGCTGGAATAGGGTCGTCTATATTCTCCATAAAGTAATTATCATCAAAACCAAAACCGGTTCTATTAACTACCTTAAAATATCCGGTTGCATTAAAGGTAGCACCTCCTTCTGTAAAAGTTGTACCTCCAACAGTCTCACCGTTAAAAGTTTCTGTGGTTTGCGCTGAAACACTAACAGTAAACATTAATAACATGAGTATCAACATTGTCTTGAATAAGTTTTTCATTTTTACCCCAAATTTTCTATATCAATCTAATTATTATTTTTAATTAACTGCTACAACATAATAGAATAGTTTATTTCCATCAAAAGGACCTGTCCAGCTTGTTCCATTGAATGAACCTGTTGTATTTTCTCCGAATCCGGTATAAGGATCAGTTGAAGAGTATACTTTATACGATGTTGCTCCTGTCACTGCATCCCAGGCTACTGTTACTTCTGTAGTTGTATTATCTATAGTTATAGCTATAGCTATAGGATTACTTGGAACGGTCGTAAATGTAAGATCAGTACCATAGCTTATACCCACTGAGTTTGTAGCATAAGATCTATAATGATAAAGAATCCCGGGATTTAATCCTGTTATTGTTGATGTAAATGAACCTGTTGTTCCACTTTCAGTAGTATGTGGATTTGTTGTAGTTGGATTCATTGCAGTATTCCAACAAACTCCTCTGGTTGTTATAGAAGCTCCTCCGTCATCAGTTACATTACCACCTGCTGTGGCACTGTTGATCGTTATAGAAGGTGCTGTAGCTGCTGCTTGTGCCTGAAGATTTGGAGTACCTGAAGGGCTGCCAGTTGTTCCTGTACCTAATGCGACCCAACCTGTGAGACCGATAGGTGATGAATCTGATGAATAGTTATAAAACAGTACATCATCATTATCAAGTGTATTATCATCAATATTCCAGTATCTACCGGCATAATCATCATTGTAAATCCAAAAGTTTTGCGACTCATGCTTCCATGCGTCATAACCATACAAGTCAGTAATAGGCACATAAACACCATTCGCAGCTGGTGGATTTGAAATTCCTGACACTTCAATATTCTGTGCAAATGTTGAAGCTGGGACGATAAACATAATGACGAATAGCATCAAGGTTATAGTTCTATTAAACATACCTTTCTCCTTTTTAAATAATTATTTTACGTAGTACATAAAAATGTGAAATAAATAACAATTTGGCAAATATTAAATTCAGATTTTAGATTTAATCCTTCAGTAATTCTAAATTCTTCTCAAGTCCTTTCCCCTGCATAAGTTCAGACAAGGACTCTATTGCTAATTCCTTTGAAAAACCATATATCCATCCAAGTTTTACTATCTCTGATATAAGTGCCGTGTTCTGCATTCTAGGGTCAGGAATATCATCCCTGAAAACTCTTACTACTTCTCCACCTTTTGCTTTAACAGCTTCTTCAAATTCTTCAATAGTTGGATATTTTATATTACCGAGCCTGTTATCTACTGTTTGATATTGCACATCGTAATAAATAACCTTGCCACCATCCTTCATCATTGTATGGACAGCACGAAGGGCTTCAAGTCTTTCAAGAGCGATCACAATATCTGCTTGACCGGGAGGAACTAACGGAGTATGTACTTTCTTTCCGATACGCAGGTGAGAAACGACTGTGCCACCTCTTTGAGCAAGACCGTGAGTGTCAACACCTTTTACAGAATAACCGGCTTTATTACATGTTCTTATCATTACTTCTGCAAGTTGACCTATACCCTGTCCTCCAACTCCTGTCATATATATATTCATATCTTTCATTATATCTCCCCCTTTTCAAAATCAATTGCAGTTACAGGACAGGTCTGTTTACATGATCCATCGCCTATGCACAGATCCTTATTTACTGTTATTTTACCGTCATCATTTTTGATAAAGGATGGACATGCAAAATCTTCTACACAGACATTATGATTTTTACATTTATTTGGATCGATGTGAACATGTTTAGGAACGTAACTTTCTTTTTTTCTCTGTCCACGCATAAATTTTAGCATACATGGATGACTTGCAATGACCACAGCGAAACCTTTGTGTTCGAAAGCTTCTTTCACATAATCAGTAAGCTTTTTCTGCTGATAAGTATCTACTCTTCGAATGAATTTTACTCCTAAAGCTTCCAGAATTTTATCTATTGATATCTTATCACCGATCTCACCTGATCCCGCATGAGGTTGATGTCCGGTCATGGCAGTAGTGCCATTCTCCATTATGACTAATGTGAAATCATGGTCGTAGAGTACAGCATTAATAATTGCCGGTAACCCTGCATGAAAGAAAGTCGAGTCACCTATGAAAGCCAGTATTTTTCTTTTATCGTTCCCGATCGAAAGACCTGCAGCTGTACCACTGGAATGTCCCATTGATAATAACATTTCACCCATGTTATAAGGTTTGAAGAATCCCAGTGAATGACATCCGATATCTCCAACTGTGATTGCATCCTTCGGCAAAGCCTGTTTAATGGCATGAAAAGCCGATCTGTGACCACATCCGGGACACATCTGAGGTATTCTGGGGTTTGTAAATTCTTCCGTTTTAACAGCTGCTTTAACAGCTTCTTTAGCAGGAAAATAATCAGGCCATATTTCTGAAAGTATTTTCCATGTTCTCTCTGGACCGAGTTCTCCCATTAGATCTTCACTATCAGATCTGGAATGAATATTACATTTTATTTCTTCATCATAGGCAAAACTTTTGATCTCACTTTCCATTATTCTGTCAAGTTCTTCAATGATAATAACTTCATCATGGGAATCTAAGAATTCTTTTACTTTATTCTTTGGCCATGGATAGCTAAAATTCAAAGCTAGAATATCTACAGGTTTTTTAGCTTCATCAAGATTTTCAAGCAAGGACAAGACAGGCATTGAAGATGTTATAACACCGAATCTCTTTCCATTTATTTCTTCTGAGCCGAATGGAGAATGTACAATATTGAAAACTGAACTTTCAGCTTCTTTCTCCATATTTGCAATTCTTGCAATGGCTTTTCTCTTAAGTGGAAATACACTTTTGGTGATAGGTAAAAATGGTCCGTTCTTCACATTAAATATTGGTTTGAATTTATACTTATCCGTATTTATTTTACCGAACTTTATTATTTCTTTGGCATGGCATACATGAGTTGTCATTCTTAAAATAACAGGTATCTGATATTTCTTTGATAATTCTGCAGCTTCTTTGAAAGCTTTATATGCTTCTGTTGGAGTTGCAGGTTCGAATGTAGGAATGTAAGCCATTCTTGCAAAGTGACGGTTATCTTGCTCATTCTGTGAGGAATTAGCACCTGGGTCATCACCGAGAATTATTACTAATCCTCCGACCATATTCATCAGTCCGAGTTGAACTGCAGAATCTGAGGCTACATTTAATCCCACCGATTTGAAGAATACTACAGATAAATGCCCGTTGATACTGGATCCGAAAGCTATCTCTGTGGCTACTTTTTCATTGGTGGCATATTCAAAATGTAACGGTCTTTTGTTCACCGGGACAGATAGTATAGCATCAGCTATTTCCGGAGTCGGTGATCCCGGATAAGTTGTAACAACGTTTACCCCCGCTTCGAACATTGCTCTGGCAAGTGCATGATTACCCATCATCAAACCTTCCCACGGTTCCGGTTGGATCATTAGTTCATCAAACTTTTTCATTCCTTCTCCTTTATTAAACCCATTTACGGGGATTTTATATAATTATTTTTAATATTATCATTTACGCTGTTTATAGCAACAATATAGTAAAACGATTTTGCTTGATCCCAGTGTGTAATTAGCTTAAATCTAAAAGTATAACTGTTTCTTGATTTGTTGTATTTTCAAAGTATATAATAAATTAAGTTTTTCAAAACGATTTTGCAAGTATGAATAAAAATTAAAATATAAATCATTCAGTAGGTCGGACTTTATAATCGAACTGAAGTTGACATGACGTGAGAGCCTTCCCCTACATTCTTGGTATTCTTTTATATTATCGTATGTATTTCTATTGTATTATTCTTTATTCTTAACAACTCCAACTTACTCTGTAACGGACAAGTTAGTTTTGCCCCTTGCAAGGAACGACCTAATACCTCATACCTAATACCTCATACTTCATACCTAATACCTCATCACACTATCTTTCATCTTCTTATCTTTTTAAATATTTCATAACATATCTCTATATCATATTTCGCATCATGCAATTTACTCTCATCAACTTTAATGCCTAAATATCTAGCAACTGTTGACTGTTGGAAGTTTATAAGTTTTTCTCTTTCCGCAATCAAATACATCGATGCTAAAACATACACATCTAAACAATCAGGATAAAACCAGGACCCGAAATAATTATCTCCATTCTGTATAAAGAATCCTCTGAAAAATTGATTATCAAAAGTAGCGTTATTGTAACCAACCAAGTGAAACTTATCCATTCTATTATATTTATCTACATATTTTTCTAAAATACTGATGATATCAGTATAAACAGACTTCATTTCCGGATATTGTAATATCTGTTCTTTTGTAACTCCGGATATTTCTAAAGCATCATCTTCAATGGTACATTTCGGATTAGGTTGAACTTTAAAATCGAATGACTCTTTTACTTCCCCATCAATTACAATCATTCCTGATATTTGATGAACTCCATTTCGCCAGTGCTTAACACCGGTTGTTTCTAGATCATATACAAATAATTTTTCCATGAATTATCCTTGTTTGTATTAGTAGTCTACATTCTCATTCGTTTTATTACTAAAGTTCACTTGTAATACGCTATCCTTTCGATCAGGATTTAATGTCATGATCACACCTGTTGAACACATGGGTTCAACCCTACGCTAATACTCATAAACTGTTACAGAACTTTCTTCTCGATTCTGATGGTAGATCCTATTACCAATAAAGAACCTTTGCTGGCTTGAATTATAAAAATCAAACCCTCTACCAATGTCAATTTTAAACCTATTGAGAAAAACTCCATCTTTAAAAGCATCAACTATAAAATCGTTTTTATTTTCTTCATTTCTGTCCAATGGAACTTGAACAATTAGATTACCATTTTTGTCTTCGAACATACTCATAGCATCTACTGATTTTTTGTAATTAATTTTAAACTCATGTTCTTCATTTTCTCCATGAGTTAAATTCTGAGCTGTTCCAAACTCGTTCAACTCTTCTTCAGTAATTGGGATTTTTCTAAAATCCTTTCTGATTTTGTATAGTAAATTACCTTTGAAATCAAATACATCTATCAAAAATTCATTTTCACTTATCTTTGCAACATAAATATTATTTTTTCCTACACAAAAAGGATGTACATAATCATGAAGGATTGTATTTGCCCCAATATAATTTCCTTGATCTTTCTTTAAACTTTTTACTAATTCGTAATTTGTATTTCGTATTTGAAGATCAAAAATTACTACAGCTTTTCCATCTAAAGGTATTATATCCAGTAAATCAGTAATGAAAAGGTTTGTTCCTACTGGTGTGACCCATTGAGGTCCTGAAAAGTCGTCTACCATAAAACTCTCGATATAATCCCCATTCGAAGTAAATTTAGAGTATTTAGTAGAAGCTGCATCTTTAATGTAAAGTGTATCATTCAAACAAAGTAATGCTACACCTCCCTGAAGTTCACCCGGACCTGTTCCAAGTCTGCAAAAGCTCTTAATAAATTTACCATTTTTATCAAACTTCTTGATCTCGGCTAACTTTTGGTCTAGAATGAAAATATTTCCTTTTGAATCAACGACTGTAGATCTGATAAAAGAAAAATTCCTTAACGAATCTGTACAATTTTCATCGCTACCTTCGATCGTGAAAAGCTTCGTAGCATTAATCTTATAGCTTGGATCAGACGGCGTAGTTGTATTGTGATAAATCTTAATCCCATCAATTTCTTTTACAGTATAATTCTTTTCGTTCTTTGAACAGCTTATTAAAAGAACTATTGTGGTCAGTAATATGATTATATTTTTCATTTTCTTTGTTCTCCTTGTTATTTGGGAACGACTGGTAGGCGTTCCCTACATTCTTGGTGCGTTTGTATTCATTGATTTTGATTTAACAATATAAGTATTAAAACTTGAATTAGAAATTAGAAATTCAGTAATGATCTATCCATTTTCGAAAACCCGAACAACTTCTTCCCAAGATCTTTGATTGATGCACCAATATGATATACTTCCTTATCGTCAATTATTATAAATCTATCATGTGCTTTTTTATATATTTTGACCTCAATTGGGAAATACTGCTTTTCGAACTTTTCAATGTCAAACTTCAAGTTACTAGAAATTGACTTGGTTACAATTTTTGCTTTTACATTCTTCGGTAACTGGGCAAAGTAATTCAAAATACTCTTGTCTATATAATTATCTATTATAACAACGGACTTCTTAACTCTTGAGAATAGGTCTGAAACAAACATATGCGCATCAAAGATTTGACCTTCATAAAATATTCCCTGCTTAGGTAACTGGTCAGATGATAATTGCAGGTCTATTTTATCTATCCTTTCTTTTATCTCTGAAACATTATCTTCGATCCTGTTCATTCTATTATTGAGAGAGTAACCTTTCAGTAAGTAATCTTTTAAAATACTATTAGCCCATATACGAAATTGTGTTCCTTGTTTTGATTTTACTCTATAACCAACTGAAATAATTACATCAAGATTATAGTATTCGACATTCTGTTCTTGAGTTTTCCCTTTAACCGCTCCGTGTTTTGTGGTATGTGCAAAAAATGCACATACCATGTTTCTATCTAATTCACCTTCTTTGAAAATATTATTAATATGCCTGCTTATTACAGACCTATCTCTACCAAACAATAAACTTATCTGTTCTTTATTCAACCATACCGTTTCATCTTCAACTCTTACATCTATCCTGCTTGTTAATTCATTTGCCTGGTACATTACTATTTCATTCTTGTGCATATCTTCTCCTGCGTAATCTTTTATTTATACGCAAGATACGAAGAGCACAGTGTCAAATAGTGACCTTTTGGTGCTTTTCTTTCTTTTTCTTTAAAAGAGGGGACGGTTTGAAACCATCCCCTACGTTCTTGGTGTTCTTGTAATTTATCGGTTAATTGTAAATTGTCCATTGTCAACTGTCAATTGCTTTTCGAATACTCATTCAACTTCTTAACTGGATTTTTAAATGCTTTGTACATCCTTTCTTTCCCATATCAGTTCTTCCCCGAAAGCTGTCTCAATTTTATCTTTCATTTTATCGTTATAAATCATAATTATTTCTGACTTCTAATTTTACTTACCATACTTCTCTTTCTTTTCTCCGACTGCTGCTAAATTATCATGCAAGGTTTTATAAGATTCTGTACTCTGTAAAAGAATTTCAGCAGGAATTCCAAGAATTTTATGAAGTTTCTTTATCATATTCAAACTTAGATTAATCTTTTTATTTAATACTTCAGATACTTTACTTTTTGAACCAATAATTTCTACAAGATCTTTATTCTTCAATCCCATTTGCTCCATTCTGAATTTGATAGCTTCAATTGGATCAGGCAGATCAATTGGATAGTGTTCATCTTCATATGCACCGATTAAAAGAGAGAGAAGATCAAATTTATCACTTTCTTCAGTACCTTCTTCAGGATCAATATCCATCAACTTTTCAAATTCTTCTAGATATTGTTCATATTGTTCTTCGTTTGTAATTTTCTTATATGTAACCTTCATATTTTCTCCTTATAGGTTTTTCTTTATCCATTTATCGTACTCTGGATGTGTACCTATAAATTTAATAAGTACTGCTTTCTTCTTATATGCCACTTTAACTATAAGTCTATATTTTTTACCCTTTATGTTAAATACGACCAGATTATCATGTATGAAAGATGCAGAAGGATATTTCTCTTTAATATCATGTGAGTTATTCCATTCTGCTTTTGTTACTTCCTGATACCAAGTAAGCAGTTGCTGTTTACACTGATTGTTTTTTTCATAATAGTCTTTTATCGTTTTTAATTTGATTACATTCATTGATACTATTTCACTCCTGCTTCTAAGTATAAACTAAGCATATATATTCACATTGTCAATAGAAAAGTTCCTTTTTTAGGAACTCACTCTTACCTTGTTTTATTACTCTTTTTGTTGTTCAAGAACAATATAACAACGCACCAGGTCATATAGTGACCTTTGGGTACTTTTCTTCCACGTTTTGAACTGTCGCAAAATTTGCGACAGTTGATTCTTCCCATATTGCTAAGGATCTTTCCAAATTATAATCCCCGTGAAAACCGACGATCCATCATCACGGGGAAACCTGCGATACTGCTATAAATTTGCACACTATCAGGGGAAAATACTTTGGATCGTCTTGATTTTTTTGTTTCTTTTTGTATCAAGACAAAAAGATAAAATCTTGTACTCTTTTAAAATATTCGACATAAAACAACGCCCCATTGGAGCGTTGTGATACCGATGTGGGAATCAGTCTTGTATTACTGTCAACAACATATAGTGTGTCATTAATTACAGCCATATCATATGCTGCTTGAATTTCTCCAGGTCCAGTTCCCTTTCGTCCGATATTTTTCAAAAAATTACCTTTCGGATCGAATTTTTTAACCTCAGATAATTTACCATCCATGACATATATGTTTTTCTTGCTATCCAATGATACTGAATGAGGGAAAATAAAATTCCTCAATGTGTCCTTTGCACTTTCATCGTAACCCTGGATTGTAAACACTTCCTTAGGAGTGATCTTGAAATTCGGATCTGCTGGAGTAGTAGTATTATGATAGACTTTCACTCCGTTAATTTCTTTTACAGTGTAATTCTTTTCGTTCTTTGTGCAGCTTACTAAAAGAACTATCGTGGCTATTAAAATGATTATTTTCTTCATTATTACCTCTAATTTCTAATTTCTAACTTCTAATTTTATCCTTTAATACTCATAAACCTTAATCGTTGCATCTGCCCCATTTACCAGAAATAGTTTTCCTGCTTTAAAAAAGTATAGATCATCTACATTATAAAAATCATTACCTTTAGCTATATCGAATTTCAATGTATTCTGGAAAATTCCGTCTTTAAAAATATCAAATATTAAATCATCCTTGTTTTTACCATCCCTTTCCTGAGAGGAAGCAACCCATAGTCTGTCATACTTGTCATAGTAAAGTCCATTAATAACCTTTTTATACGGTACTTTGATTGGTGGAGCTCCTGCACCAGCTCGTGTATTGAGAGTTGTGAACATATCTTGTTCTTCTGTCGTAAACTTTGTTTTTCTATAATTCTTTTGAATATTATATAACAATTCACCCTGCAAATCAAAGCATGAGACTTGATACAGATCTTCACTATTATTGGCTACAAATATTCTATCATCCCCTATTGCGTATGGTACTAATACATCCAAAAAATTAACCTTGGGGTTTTTAAGATTTATTAAACCTTTATGCAAAGTTGTTAATCTTTCAAATTTCTTATCGAACAAGGTTAGATCAAATGTGAAATTGAGTTTTTCATCCTTTTCTTCAACTGAATTTACGAAACCGACAAAATTATTCTTACCGACTGCTTGTAGAACATCTGGACTTCCCTCAGGAGAGAGTATATCATTTGTATAGTTACCGTCTAAATCATACTTGTTAATTCTTTTTGTAGTACCATTTACAACGTATAGAGTATCATTCAGCATAGACATTGCGACTGACCACTCAAATTCCCCGGGACCCTGTCCTTGTCTTCCAAAACTTTTTAGAAAATTACCTTTGTTATCAAATTTCTTTATGGATGCTTTGTTTCCATCTAGTATGAATATATTTCCTTTGGAGTCTACATCTATATATGAAGCAAAAGAAAAGAAGCTGGTAGAATCTACATTCTTTTCACTTGTACCGTTTATGGTGAATAATAGCTTCGGTTCTATTTTTAATTTGTCATCAGCTGGGATTAAACTATTCTGAAAAGTTTTCACACCCTTGATATTTTTAATAGTGTATGTTTCTTTTTTTGTACAGCTTACTAAAAGAACTATTGTGGTTATAAATATAATTATATTTTTCATTTTCTTTGTTCTCCTTGTTATTTGGGAACGAATGGTAGGTATTCCCTACATTCTTGGTGATTTTGTATTTATTGATGTTGATTTAACAATATAAGTATTAAAACTTGAATTAGAAATTAGAAATTCAGTAATGATCTATCCATTTTCGAAAACCCGAACAACTTCTTCCCAAGATCTTTTATAGATGCTCCAATGTGATATACTTCCTTATCGTCAATTATTATGAATCTATCATGTACTTTTTTATATATTTTGACCTCAATCGGGTAATACTGCTTTTCGAACTTATCTATATCAAATTTCAGACTTTCTGTTATTGTTTTTGTGACAACCTTTACTTTTACATTTTTCGGTAACAGGGCAAAGTAATTCAAAATACTCTTGTCTATATAATTTTACAGGTTTGTCAGAATTTGCAAAGTGCATTTTTTGCACATTGCTTTCTTTGTTTACTTCTTTATCCTTTAAAATATTATTTATATGCCTAGTAATAACACTTCTATCTTTTTCATATAATTTTGCTATTTCATCCTGCCTTAGCCAGATAGTTTCATTTTTAAGAGATACATTCAATTCTATTTCACCACTTTTATAAATAACTATTTCATTTTTCATATCATCTCCCTGCGTAATTTTTTATTTATACGCAATATACAAATAGCAAAGTGTCAAATAGTGACCTTTTGGTGCTTTTCTTCTATTTTTAATCCGTCATCCTGAATTTATTTCAGGATCTTTCTTTTAAAAGAGGGGACGACCGTTGGGCTGTCCCCTACGGTTCTTGGTGTGCTTGTGTAGTATTGGTGGTTTATATTTTGACTTTAATTGTAAATTGTCCATTGTCAATTGCCTTTCACTCATCCAACATTAAATTTTTCGAATTGTTTTTAAGTTTCTTTAATTGTTCTCTTTCTACATCGCTGATACTTTTATTTGGCACAGGAAGATCTTCAGGCATTGTTCCGTCAACTCTTTTAATCGTTTCTCTTACTTCCTTACCAACTAGAAAATGTATCTCATTTGCTGCATCAGCTGTTGCAGCTTTATCTTTTTTTAATTTCTCTTCAGCTTGAGATATTCTAAATAAGTTTGCGATCAATTCCGTACTACCCATATGATCAAGGATTCGATCCTTTTTCTTTAGACCTTTCTTTTTATGTATATCCTTTACTTTTAAACCACCATATAAACCCATGTAACCTGAATTTTGGAAAGAAGCGAATTGTTCGTCACTAATAACACCAGCGTTGTGTGCTGCTTCAGCAAGCATCTGATTCCACTGCTTAATATCTCCCCTAATGACCAGTCTTTTACTATCTTCTTCAAGTTGATTAAAACAGTCTGCTACTTCTTGTCGTCTTGTTTGAATAGCAAAATAGGTTTGACCTAATGCAATGACTTCTTTTCGTGGATCACCGTTCTGAACGATTAAGTAACAAGCATATCGGGTAAGTTTATAGTCAGAAACAGATCTTTTTGCAACTCCTCCATCTACCATTTTGCTGACCTCAGCAAATTGGTCATTTATTGCATACCCACTATTCTTACATGCAAGCTTTGCTCGGTCTAACACTTTAACAAAATTTCGCCATTGAACATACTCAAGTGTATTTGAAAGTTCACGGGCGTACCAGAATTCATTTCCTTCATCTGAAATGTGCTTGATGCTTTCGAAAGGTTTGTACTCTTTCGCTATTAAGTTACTCATTTTGTTTCTCCTTGTTTATTTTACTGTTTTATTATGCTTTACAGTAAAATACTACATTCACTAGGTCAAATAGTGACCCTTTGGTGCTTTTCTTTCTTTTTCTTCTATTCCCCTCCCTTGGAGGGGTGGACGACGAGTCGTTCGGGGTGGTCATACCAAGGGGATCCGATCCCCTTGTTGAGTCTGCCCTATTATCCCTTCGAATACTCATTCAACTTCTTAACAGGATTTTTAAATGCTTTGTACATCCTTTCTGATACATTAACAAGAAACTTTATCATTTTACTCCAATCGTCCTTATCGAAAACATTTACGCCTGTTAGTTCGGATTTGATTTGACAAGTTATTTTATCATACCTTTCTTACCACTTACCACTATCTTTTCCCATATTTCGCTCTTTCTTCTAATAGCTTTAACTGATTATCAAAATCTGAGATATAATTCTTGTCTTGTTCTTTCCTGAATTCTTCATATTCCTTTTCTGCGAGTTCCATAGCGATCTCATGACTGATCTTTCCTGAATCTTCTAGGATATCCTTCTCGTTAAATTGAAGAAAACTATCCAGTTTTTTTATCCAGTCTTTCATATACATTATCTTATGATTTTGAGCTTGCAACTCAGCATAATCCAAATACATTGTTACAATTCTATTCAAGCTATCCAATTCTTTTTCATTTAAGTAATTTTTTGCAATAGTCACATCTGTCTTTCTGATTGCACCTTTAGGAGAATTCTTCCAATTCGTAAGACCCATGTTCTTTTTCTTGCTGTCAACCCTGGTATGAATTATTTCTGCAGCAGTCAGTTGGCTTATTGCCCAATGTAATTTATTCTGAACTACTGCGAAGAATTCTTTGGTTTCTTCACTATCTATATTGTAATCAGCACTGCATTGTGCGTATATATCTGTTATTTTCTGATAGAATCTTCTTTCACTCGATCGAATATTTCGAATACGGGCTAATTGCTCTTCAAAATAATCCTTACCAAAAATGTACTGAGGATCTTTTAAGCGTTCATCATCCATCGTAAAGCCTTTGATGATATACTCTTTGAGTACATTAGTTGCCCAGATCCTGAATAAAGTCGCCTGTTTTGAATTCACCCTGTAACCGACCGATATTATAGCATCAAGATTGTAGAATTTTGTTTTCGTTTTTTGTGTTTTATTCTTGATAGCACCATGTGGAGTGGGTAGTTCCAAAATGGAACATACCACTTCTTCATTTAATTCATCACTTTCAAATATATTTTTCAAGTGCTTTGTAATGGCTGGTCTTTGAACTCCAAAAAGTTCAGCTATCTTAGATTGAGTAAGCCAAATATTCTCATCCTTAAGAAATACTTCCAGTTTTACTTTTCCGTTTGGAGATGAATATATCATGAACTCCGTAAATGAGTTATTGGGTATTATTTTTTTATTCTTTTTCATCTTTGTTTCTCCTTGTTATATTCCTCTTAATTATCAATTGTCCATTGTCAATTGTAAATTGTTAAGAGCAATATAAACATAGCACAGTGTCAAATAGTGACCTTTTGGTGCTTTTCTTTCTTTTTTATTTCCCTTCCGGTAGAGCACAGGGGCTCTACCCTACGGTTCTTGGTGTTCTTATAATTTATCGGTTAATTGTAAATTGTAAATTGTCCATTGTCAATTGCCCTTCGCCCACTCATTCAACTTCTTTACCGGATTTTTAAATGCTTTGTACATCCTTTCTGATGCATCAACAAGAAACTTTATCATTTTACTCCAATCGTCCTTATCGAAAACATTTACACCTGTTAGTTCGGATTTGATTCTACATGTTATTTTACCATCCATTCTTTCCCATGTTAGTTCATCGCCGAAAGCTGTCTCGATTTTATCTTTCATATTGTAAAGGAAATCAAAGAATTTTTCATTTTCTTCTTTGTGTTATTTGGGGACGACCGTTGCTCTTCAGGGAAGGCGTGGAAGCCTTCCCCTACGGTTCTTGGTGTGTTTGTGTATTATCGTAATAATCATTCATTATTCTTCAATTATTATTCCCCCTTCCACTCTCAATACTATCTCAATATTTTCATTATCACCCATCAGATCAAATGAATCGATACAGGCATTCTCATATCCGTCTTTTACTGCCCATAACTGTACATAATCAGTAAATCTGTCTTCACCGGTTATTCCGCTAATGTTATAGTCACCTACATAATCAATTATATGTTCCAGCGGATTAAAACTGAATCGGCCGTCAGAATCAGTTGCTGCTATATATTCTAGTTCATTTTCTTCTACACCCTCATAAACATAGCACACTCTGTGTTCTTTATGCCTTATTAGTGAATCATTGAAAGTCAGTACACTTTCGTACACACCGTTGAGAACATATTTTTCGTCACTATTTTTGCGGGTCCAGGAAACAAGATGAAATAATGGAAACCCAACTGGGGGGGACATTATTATGTCAATTAAAACCTTAACAGTATCTTTTGTATAATAATCTTTTACTATAAGATCTACCTGAGCTGTATCGTCAAGACCAAAACCTAAAGGCAGAGCGCCATACCTACTTCCAGGTTGTAAGGTCTTAATTACACCGGTTGAATCAAAGACCTCTCTGTAATAAGATGCTACAATCTTTGCACCATTGATTGGATTTCCTAAAGTATCGACAACAAACCAGTTCTTTGAGTCACTTGATACAGGATCATCATCGCTACATGAAATTATCGTTATTAACATCACTAAACTAAGAAGACCTGTCATTACTTTTTTTATCATTTTGTTACCTTTATTTATTGTTTTATCTTTTGACTTTAATTCTTTTAATCGATAGCGGGAAGGCATGGGAGCCTTCCCCTACGGTTCTTGGTGTTCTTGTAATTTATCGGTTAATTGTAAATTGTCCATTGTCAATTGTCAATTGCTTCACCGCTTTGTGATTTTATTTTGAATTTTATTTATCTGGTACATATTGACCTCGTTCTGTAATTTATCAATTCTCAATTATTTTAATAGATATTTCATCTGGTTTAATAAATTTCATTCTTCGCCCTTTCCTCTAATTTCTAATTTCTGACTTCTAATTTAAGAATATTAGGTAACATTAACTGCCTCTCTTTTATTATTTGTGCCTATCAAATGACCATCAAATAAAGAAGTTGCTATTATTTCATCATTTGCAAAGTTAACTAAAAAAATTAACTTTACACTATCAAATAAGATTACTCTTTTCATTTTGTTTCTCCTTGTTTTATCATTCTCAATTGATTCATCAAGAGCAATATAACATTAGCAAAGTGTCAAATAGTGACCTTTTGGTTATTTTGTCTATACTTTTTTTGTATAATTTACGATTTAAAACCATATCGTGCATCTCCACGAAATGGTATCCTTTCTTTATTTCATCGATTCAAAGAGCAAACTCATCACTCATCACTTATAACTCTCTTTATAATTATTAATTGTCCATTGTCAACTGTCAATTGCTCTTCGACCACTCATTCAACTTCTTGACAGGATTTTTAAATGCTTTGTACATCCTTTCT
>JAQICF010000142.1 GCA_027858795.1 Candidatus Delongbacteria bacterium
AATATACACTTTTTCTTTAAGCTCTTCAATCCATTTTTTCATTACACTCTGCCTTTTTCGATCTGTTGTTAGATTTTTCAACATCGTATAATCTGTCTTTATATCAACCTTATGAGCAAACTGTTTGTCTAAAACTTTGTAAACATAATAACCATCAGCTTGCTTAAGAGGATCGCTAATATAACCTATTTCTGAGTTCAAGAATATTTCTTGATATTTTGCATCAAGATCATCAGTGTTTATATTACCAATTCTTCCATTTTTGGCTTTTGAAATTGGATCTGAGCTATATTTTTTTACTGCTTCTTCAAAAGTCATATGCTTATTCATGACTGAATCTTTCAGTGTTGTAGCTTTAAAAAGAGCTGCCTCATCATCTGTATTTTCATTAGATGACATCATTAGTATGTGTGATGTATTTATTTTTTCACCGATTTTTTTATTCAATCTTATAATATGATATCCAAATGAGGTTTTAACAGGATCGGATATCTCTCCTTCATTAAGATTATATGCTGCTACTTCATATTCTGTCACTAAGTCTCCCCTTGAAGTTATACCTAACTCGCCACCGTTCTTCGCAGATGCGGGATCTTGTGAATATTCTTCAGCAGCTTTCTCAAAAGTAATTTTTTTTGCTATGATTTTAGCTTTTATTTCTTTCAATTCATCGAAAGCTTTCTGTAATCCCAAAGATTCATCGCTATTCTTTATAACAAGTTGACTAAGTGAGATGGTAGATTTAACTTCAGGTAGCGAATCCTTATATAAAGTATAAAATTCTTCTATCTCTTTTCTGGATACATTTATTTTTTGTAATTTTCTATTCTTCAGCTTATCAACAAAAAGGGTTTTTCTTATTTCTGTTCTGTACTCTTTCTTAAGCTTATTTACTGTTGTTTTATACTGCTCCTCAAGTTTCTTTTCTCCACCAACTTTATCCAAGACAGAATTTATCCTATTATCTAATATTCTTTCGACCTCATCATCTTCTACAGCAATGAGAGTGTCTTTCAATGCTACATCGTATAATATTTTTGTTGCAACAAGCTCGTCAAGAATAATATCTTTAAGTTGTTCATCACTATATGAATCCTGAAGCATATATTTTTGGTGTTCAACTAATTGATTAACTTCACTTTCCAATATTATCTCATCACCAACAACAGCTGAAATTCTATCAATTACTTCTGCTGAAGCCGAATTCGTTATAAATATAATAGATATAAATGTTAATAATAATTTTTTCACTATTTCTCCATTTTATTGAGCGTACAACAACTCAACATTATATTTCTTAAAAAGTTTCCTTCTTAATTCATTTTTTAATTTATCTCTTTTCTTATCTATCACTCTATTTTTTACAATTTCTTCCACATATTCGAATTTATATAATTGGGGTTCTTTTATCTCTGTAACTTTAATGATCGAAATCGCTTTTTTTTGAATTATCAACTCTGACATTTCATTAATTTCCAATGAATATGCCGTTTGTCCTATCATTGCATAATCTGTCCTATATATATAACCAAGTTCTCCGTCTCTTACATTTGGTCTTGCATAAAATTTAGCATATTTTTCAAAACTCTCACCCGCAATTATCTTTTGACGGATATTTTCTAACTCTAATGCAACTTTTATCTTATCATTCGATTCTATATCATCGCTATTATCATAAGCTTTAAAGATCTCGTATGTCCACATTTTTTTTATAGTTTTAAGCTCCAGATCATCTTTATGATCGATATAATAGTCAATCAATTCATCTTTGGAAGGTTTTAGATTGTCATAACTGAACAATTTTTTTTTATACTCAGATGACACAAAATATTTCATTTGGTCTATAGTTCTCTCAACGACCCTTTTATCTTCGAAATAACCTTTTGAATCAACTATTTCTACTAGTAGTTGATTCAGTATCTTACCATCCACCAAAGATTTCAATACACTTACTTTTCTTAATTTATCTATATGATACGGTTTAAGTTTTCTAATAACAACTACGAGATCACTTATTCTGGTACTCAGATCTTTATAAACGACCAGTTCCTTTTCTCCCCCGATAACCAATAATGAATCTGCAAATTCATTCGGGTCAGATATTTCAATTTCAGAAATGCTACGAAACAACTCTTCTTTATACTTCACATTATGAGCTATTTTTAAAGAATCCAGGATTTTTGCTATATAATGATTACTAACTTTATCTTTATGTGGTTCATCTTTTTTGTTTTTTAATTCTTCTCTTGTAATATCCTCTCGGTATGTATCAACTGCAACTTTCTTTGAAAGCAACTTATAAGTTCTTTTATAACCTTGCGAATTTATTATGCTTGGAATATTTCCTTCAGTTTGGAAAATCACATCAAGAATATAATTCTGTATTTTATCTGATCGTTTCAAGTTAGTAATCTTATTCCTTACTTTACTGATACTTGGAACTCCAAAAACATCAAATTCTCTAACATCTTTTCCGTCAATCTTAGCTAAAATTGAATTTTCATATCCAGGTGTAAGTACCTGAGTAGAATCAATCAACGCATATGAGTTAACTATTATCGTTAATATCATCCATATTTTGATAAATCTGTCCATTGATCGTTGCTCCTACTTTTTATCATCAGTTACATAATAGAATGATTCTTCCAGAAGAACCTTATCAATACTTACTTTATATTTTTCATAAAGTTCTTTTTCCCAATTCTTTACTTCATTGTTAAATTTCCTAGCTTTTACAGAATTTCTTATCATAGCTTTTACTTTGTCAATAGGATCATAACCTTCAGGAGTTTTGTACTTTTCTTTATTTTTCTTATAAAACTCTTCAATTTCAGCATCGCTTACTTCAATTTTTGACTTTATCATATTTACTAAAGTTTCTCTGTACACAGGAATTAATGTTCCTTTGGCTTTTTTTATTAACTCTGGTTTTTTTGTGTAACCAAGCTGATCAGCATATTCTTCCAACATTTCAATTTTTAAAATATTCTTCAATATAACAATAACATTATTTAAACTTTTCAAAGGAGGTCTTTTTTCAATATTAACTTTACCTAACATAGTTAATAATGTGTCAATATCTAATGCAACATCATTAAAATTTATTAATATTTTTTTTCTATCAGATTTTGAGAAGTTCAATATTGGATCTTTATCGGAAGCTTCAAATTCTTTTTCATTTTTACTATATTGTTTAATAAAAACTTTAATATTTGATGTATCAACTTGAACATTTAATCTTGGTATTAACTTATCTAAAAACTTTTGATTCTCCATTGAATATTTCTGACCATACTTTTGAGTTAACTCTTGTGCAATTATACTTTTCTCTTCCTCAAAAGATTTAATGTCTTTGTTTTTTGTTTTATCAGAAAGAAATACGATATGATAACCGAATTTAGTTGTGAAAGGTTTAGATATTTCACCTTTGTTCAACTTTAACATTTCATTTTCGAATTCTTCAAGAAGTTCGTAAGAATGAAGCCATCCGAGATCACCACCATTTACACCTGTTTTTTTATCATCTGAGTATCTTACGGCTAATTCAGAAAAATCAGCACCGGCCATCAGTTCATTGTATACTGAATCAATTCTTAATTTAGATTGCTTAAGGTTTCTTTTATTGCTTGATGCTATTAAAATATGCTTTGGGAAGTAATTTATCTTTTTCTTTTCATATGTTGCTTTAACTTCACTTTCACCGAATACTTTACTTCGCACACTATCAACAATAAGATGATTTACAATAGCATCGTAGTATAACTTATTGTGAAATGCAGTCTTTACAGCCTCAATATTATCAAGTTTATTTTCAATTGCCTGATCTTTAATTATATCATCCATCAACATTGAATTAAGAAATCTAACTCTTTGCTCAATCTTACTATTTGCAGCTTTTAATTTGTCACCTTCGAATTCACGAAGCAACATTTGATCTTCAAAGTCTGAAAAGAGTATATTTCCTACAGAAGATGTAGCTATCATCTTTGAATTATTTGAATTTTGCTTACATGCAATTAAAGTTAGTATTACGATTGCTATTATGACTGCCTTGAAAAATCTCATTTTCCTGCTCCTAAACATTTAAATTTAAACCTAATTTAAAAAACTTCCTTAATATAGTATATATATATATATTAAACAAGCGAAAAATACTGCTAAACAAAGCTATCCTTTTTTATAAAATAAAAACGGAATTATTAAAATTCCGTTTTTATTGATCTCGTTAAATCTAGAGACTACCTTAAGGATATTGTTTTGTTGAAAACTAAATTCTCAGGTAAAGAATCCTTCATATCAACGCAGAAATAGCCAACTCTTTCAAATTGAAATCTATTTTCTGAATTAGCCTTAGAAATACTTTCTTCAATCTTACAATTTTTATGTATTTGCATAGAGTCGTGATTAATATATTCTTTAAAATCGATATCTTTGTCTTCCAGAGGATTTTCTTTAGTAAAAAGTCTATCATACACTCTAACTTCAGCATTTACCGAATGATCGGCTGAAACCCAATGTATAATACCTTTGACTTTTTTATCATTTACTTTCATACTTTTTTGCGAATCTGGAACTAAGTCACAATACACACCATCGATCTCACCATCTTCATTTTTAGTAACCTCGGTACATTTTACGATGTACGCTTTTCTTAGTTTAACATAATTTCCAGGAGATAATCTGAAGAATTTGCTATCTGTTTCTTCTTTAATGTCATCCCTTTCAACATACAAATTTTTCGTAAAAAATACTTCACGGGTTTCCGAATTTTCAGAATTAGGAAAATTTTCAAGGTTGAAGATTTCACTTTTTTCTTCTGGATAATTATTTATGACCAACTTTACTGGATCTATCACTGCCATTACATGGGGACTTGTTCTTTTCAGATTCTCACGGATGTAATAATCTAAGATCGAAATATCCATCACACCTTCTTTTTTACTTGTACCGATTCCTCCAATAAATTCTCTAATTGCTTCTGCAGGAACACCTCTTCGTCTTAATCCGATTAAAGTTGGCATTCTTGGATCATCCCAATCTATCACAAATCCATTGTCAACTAATTCCTTAAGTTTCCTTTTACTTGTAACAGTAAAAGTTAAATTTAGACGTGAAAATTCAATTTGACGAGTATGAAATATTTCTAATTCTTTTATAAACCAATCGTATAATGGTCTATGATTTTCAAAATCCAAATCACATAAAGAGTGAGTAATACCTTCGATCGAGTCTGATTGTCCGTGAGTAAAATCGTAAGAAGGATAGATACACCATTCTTTACCTGTACGGTGATGCTCTTTGAATAATATTCGATACATTACAGGATCTCTCATATTCATATTCGGACTACTCATATCTATCTTAGCTCGTAAAACTTTCGAACCTTCTGAAAATTCACCGTTCTTCATTTTTTCAAACAGCTCTAAGTTTTCCTCAATGGATCTATCTCTAAAAGGACTATTTTTACCAGGTTCAGTCAAAGTCCCTCTATACTCTTTAATCTCATCAGCATTAAGGTCGCAAACATAAGCCTTACCTTTTTTTATCAACTTAACAGCAAAACCATAAAGAATCGGAAAATAATCTGAAGCATAAAAAAGCCTATCTTCCCAATCATAACCTAGCCATTTAATATCTCTTATCATTCCTAATTCATACTCTTTCTCCTCTTTGAGAGGATTTGTATCATCAAATCTTAAATTATATTTCCCATTAAACGCTTCAGCAGTTCCGTAATCAATTACTATGGCCTTAGCATGACCGATATGTAAATATCCACTAGGTTCAGGTGGGAATCTGGTATGTACTTTTTCAAACCTTCCACTTTTCAGATCTTCATCTATAAATGTTTTTATGAAATTCGATCTTGTTATTTCTTCTTTCATTTTTTTTATCCTATAAGTTTTCCAATAATTTAGAGCTCTAAATATAATGATAAGTTATGGAATAATCAATATACTATATATTTTCCTTGTTAATTTTAAGACAGGTAAATATATTTAACCTAGTAAAATACAAAAAATCAAATAAGTAATCAAAAAGTAGGATGAAAAAATGTTGAATTTATACTCAGAATTAAAAGAGCGTGGTTTTATAAAGCAAATTACTGTTCCTGAAGAAAAAATTGAAAATATTTTAAATAATGAAAAAATCAGTATGTACACTGGTTTTGACCCAACAAAAGAGTCCTTACATGTAGGTCATTTAATGCCTGTTATGATACTATCCCATTTACAAAGATCAGGACACAGACCTATTTGTGTAGTTGGTGGAGGTACAGCTTTAGTGGGTGATCCAAGCGGTAAAGATAGTATGAGAGAAATGCTGACTGATGATAAGATCCAGGAAAATCTTCGTGGCATAAAAAAACAACTATCTCATTTTATTGATTTTAATGATGAAAAAGCATTAATGGTAAATAATTACGATTGGTTAGGAAATGAAAATTATATCGATTTTATCAGAACTATTGGACCACATTTTACAGTAAACAGAATGTTAGCGGCAGAATGTTTTAAAATGAGAATGGAAAAGGGGCTTTCTTTTCTTGAGTTCAATTACATGATAATGCAAGCTTATGACTTTTATGTGCTTTCCAGAAAATATGAATGTAAAATGCAAATTGGTGGTGATGATCAATGGTCAAATATTATTGCTGGTATCGAACTCATCAGAAGAATAGATTCTAAGGAAGGTATTGGAGTTACTTGTCCTCTATTGACTAGATCAGATGGTAAAAAAATGGGTAAAACTGAGGGTGGAGCTGTTTGGTTAAATCCTGAATGGACAACTCCTTATGAATACTACCAATACTGGAGAAACTCAACAGATGAAGATGTTCTTATATTTATGAAACTGTATACTTTCATACCATTAGACCAAATAAACAAATTCACTTCATTTGAAGGAGTAGAGTTAAACGAGGCCAAGGAATTGTTAGCTTACGAAACTACAAAACTTCTTCATGGAACAGAGAATGCTGATAAAGCTAGAGAATCTGCCAAAAACATATTTTTAAAAGGTGGAAGTGAAGGTGCGCCAAGCATAGAACTTGATAAAGATCAAGTTATTGACCAACTGGTAGTAGATGTAGCAGTAAGTGCTAAACTTTTTGAATCTAAAGGTGAAGCACGAAGAATGATCAAGCAGGGTGGTTTAAGTATTGATGATAAAAAAATAAATGATATCAATGCAACAATAAACAGCGAAGCAATTAATAAAACTGAACTAATGTTTAAAAAAGGTAAAAAAACTTTTCTATTGGTTAAAATTAAATAATTTCTCAAATTGGAGCTTATATATGTCTAAAATTATTAAGATCACACTATTTACACTCTCATTGTTACTAATATTATCTTGCTCCTCAAACGAAGATAAACTTTTCAAAGCAATTGAAGATGGCAACCTGAGTAAGATACAATCTCTTATTGAAAGTGGGGTTTCAGTTACTTCAAAGGACAAGAATGGATTAACACCAATTGAGATAGCGAGAAAGAACAAATTAAAAGATATTGAAACATATCTTTATGAAGAACTAAAAAAAGTCTTTGATGCTGAAACTGATAAATTATTGAAATTAAAATTTTCTGAGAGACTTTTGGAACTTAAGAATATAGAAACTATCAGAAAGAAAGATTATAAAGTTTACCTTGATAATAATGAAAAGATTTTAAATTCTATGAATTTTGATAAAAGGATCAATGAACAACTTCTTCTAGAACAAGAAAATTTCTTTAAGATACATCAGGAAAGTATTAGAAAATTTATAAATGCTAAAGTTGATCTAATCGAAGAAATAATGAAAGTTTTTATTGCAAAAGATTATATTGATAATATTGAATCAAAAGATTGCAGACACATAGTTAACGTCAACATTATGTTGAACTTAAGTGATATTTAATTAGAATTTTGTATACATACGAGAAGATGCTTTTTGCTATCTTCTCATATGTATTCTTCTGTTATCATAAGCATCTTCAGCCTTTTTAACCTCAGAAGCATAAAATATATAAGAAATACTACCCCAGAAAATCAATATTGAAAATATCAGTGGTATAAATAAGTTTCTGCTGCCGTAATTTTTTCTTCTTAATAAAAACGATGGATAAGAATAAACCCAAAGAAGTAAGAACACAAAGAAAGTTAAGAACTTTCCTCCATAAATATCTCTTTTCTTAAATATCGAAATTTTCATCCCTAATCTATGAGAGTCGATAGTGGCAACTGTAGACGTAAGTAAAATAGTTGAAATGAAAACTATAAGTAAGTATGTATTCATTTCCTTTAAAACTTGCAGATATTTAAACCAATACCATATCAGTAATGAAGATATCAATGGTATCACAACCATGATAAAACCTAGAATATCCAGTTTTTTATCATTTTCAATAACTTCAATATCATTTTCTTTTTCGTTCAAATTAATATTTTCTATATTTATGTTTTTTATTTTCTCAGGAAAAGTCTTAAATAAGTGTATAAA
>JAQICF010000161.1 GCA_027858795.1 Candidatus Delongbacteria bacterium
ATGCCAAGTGGTAAGAAAAGAAAGAGACATAAGATCAACACGCACAAAAGAAAGAAAAGATTGAGAAAGAACCGTCACAAGAAGAAAAAATCTTAGAATTTAGAAAAAATTCTAAGAAAGATTTTATTTTTTTCCGTAGGGGCAGGTTCCTATACCTGCCCTCAATCGTATCAGGGTGGGTATAGGAACCCACTCCTACAGATGAATTAATTACGCTTCAACCAAGCCGAGCATTTCAAGGCGAGAAGTTATTCCTTTTTCGCTTCTTCCGAATACCTTCATTAATGCTTCAGTTGAATTACCTTTTTTGAAGAGTTTTGTCAGTTTAGTTTCATCTTCTTCGGACCAAACCATCCCCGCATTAGGGTAATCTTTATTTACTTTTTTACTTTCTCTTTTAGCAACTTCCTTAAGATCAACTTTTGACATTGCTTCTGTTAAAGCGTTTGTCAGTTTTTCAAAATCCTGTTCAAAGATCATGATACCATGAGTTTCGTTCTCTCCATCTTGGACTGTCTTACTTTCAGTGATCTTTAGATACTTACTGTTATTCTTTGCCTCACACATGTTTAAGAAGAACATTCTTTGTCCTGCTTTAAAGTTAGTGGTGAAGATTTCGTTTTGGTTCTGGTTTTCCATGGTGGTTCTCCGTTTTTTACATTTCTTTACTTAGTTTTGAGCTTTTGCGCTCACTGAATACAATATAACACTAGCAAAGTGTCAAATAGTGACCCTTTGCTATTTTTTTTGAAATTATTTTGTTTTTTTTCGTAGGGGACGGTTTCTTACCGTCCCCTTTTTTATTAAACATATTGCCATTATACAAATTTTTATTATTTTGGGGGACGGTAAGAAACCGTCCCCTACATTTAATGATAAAACACATTTAATGATTATTTAAAATTTGTTTTTTATTATTACGTACATGTGGTTTTATGTCTTATATTTGATTGATCATATTAATGAACACATACACGAGGAAATAATGAAAAAAATTATTATAGTAAATTTAATTGTTCTAATATTGATGATTTCATCCTGCTCCAAGAAAGACGATAAATCATTTATAGATGAAGAAACTAAGATCGTCACTGTTGCAGCAAAAACGATCGAACCTGAAGTATTTAGAGAGTATGTTGACCTGACAGCAAGACCTGAAGGTATTACCGACGTTGAAGTTACTTCTGAAGTTTCAGGTAAAGTTATTAAAGTAAACAAGAATATTGGTGAGTGGGTTAATAAAGGTGAAGAGATCGGGATGATTGACAACGAAGATTATACGATCAGGTTAAAGCAGGCAAAGGCAGCTGTTCTCGGTGCTGAATCGAGCTATGATGCAGCAGTAGTTGAAAACAGATCTTCAGAGAAATTATATAATCAAAAACATATATCAGAGATAGAATATCTTAGAAGTAAATCCGGATTAAAAGGTGCACAGGCAGCTCTTGAAGGGGCTAAAGCATCTTTAGAAATGTCTCAGAAAGCATATGATAATACCAGAATGCTTGCACCGGTTTCAGGATCAATTTCAAATATCTACATAAAAGTCGGAGAGAACATTTTCGCAGGGAAACCTATTTGTAATATTGTTAATACAAAAAAGCTTAAGATAAAGACTGGTGTAAGTGAAGGTGATATAAAAAAGATATTCAAGGGTATGGAAGTCAGTGTTTTCCATAATAGCCTGAAAGAACCATTAAAGGGGGCCGTTTCAGGAATTGGTATGAAACCATTGGCAAATTCATCAAATTATCCTGTTGAGATAATCTTTGATAATCTTGAAAACCAAATATTTCCGGGCATGGTCATTGAATGCAAGATACTATGTTGTCTTATCGAGGATGCGATAATAGTATCAACGGATAATATTGTAAAAGAGTTAGATGAACATATCGTATTTACCGTTGTCGATTCAAAAGCAAAAAGAACTGTAGTTAAACTCGGGAAAAAACAGAAAGCGAATTACGTTGTTATATCAGGGCTAAAAAAAGGGGATAAACTTATCACAAGCGGTCTTGACAGATTAAAAGATGGAATTCAGGTAAAAGTAAAGTAATAAGAGAGAAATTAAATTGAATAGAGAACACAATATTAGAGAGTTTATATGTCTTTAGCTTCATTTTCAGTTAAAAATTCAGTATTAGTAAATATGATTGTCTTGATCGTATTTATTGTAGGTATATATGTTGCGAATACAATTCCTAAAGAGGAGATGCCTGCAGTTGACTTTGGCTCTTTTGTTATTGTTGTTATGTATCCGGGAGTAACACCTGATCAGATTGAGAATCTTATTATCGATAAGATCGAAAAAGAGATCTACGATGTTCAAAATATAGATTTTATTCAGTCTGAAGCTTCTGAAGGTAAAGCAGTTATCGTGATAAGAATGGAACCTGATGCTGATATTGATCAGGCTTGGACAGACGTTAACACTGAGCTTGATAAGGTTAGAGATCTTCCTGAAGATGCACTTGACCCTATTGTTATAAAATTAAACATGCGTGAGATAAATCCTATATGTACGATAAGTCTATCAGGTAACTATGAACCCTTAACTTTAAAAGAGATCTCTGATAATCTGCAGGAAGAGATCTTAGAGATAGATTATATATCAAAAGTTGATATTTCAGGTGCATCAGAGAGAGAGATAAGCATTGATTGTGATGTGAATAAGCTTACTCAGTACGGTATTACTCTTGATGAGATATCAAGAATTGTCAGAAGCAGAAATGTAAGTTTTCCAGGTGGAAGGATAAAAGAAGGTGAAGCTGAATTTCTTGTTACTTCAACAGGTGAATATAATTCAATTGATGAGATTAGAAGAACTCCTTTGAGAACAGATACTCAAGGCAACATCATAAGGCTTTCCCATGTTGCTGCTGTAAAAGATACCCTGAAGGAACAGATCGTTTATTCCAGACTGAACGGCAAACCAGGAGTGTTCTTATATGTTTACAAGAAAGCTGATGGAAATATTATAGAAGTAATAAAAGTAGTTGAGAATAAAATAAATGAATATAGAGATCGGATCAATGGACTTGATATTAAGCTCCGTAACGATGGTTCTATCAATGTGAAAAGAAGTCTGAATACTTTAAGTAATAATGCAATCCTCGGTGTGATCCTTGTATTCATTACTTTGATGTTCTTCATAGGTTGGAGAAATGCTTTACTGGCGGCTTTTGGTATTCCATTCACATTCTTACTTGCGTTCATAGTGATGCAGTACTTCGATATTACCATGAACAATCTTACACTTTTTGGTCTCTTACTTGTTCTGGGTATGATAGTTGATGATGCTATCGTTGTAATTGAAAATGTTCACAGGTACAGAGAAAACGGTTACAGTGCGAAAGAAGCTGCTATTCTGGGAACTCAGAAAATTACGTGGCCGGTAATATCAGCTGTACTGACGACCGCATTTGCTTTTATTCCAATGATATTGATGCAGGGTATGATGGGAAAATTCATGAGATATTTTCCTATCGTGGTCAGTATTGCCTTAGTTGCTTCACTATTCGAAGCTTTAGTAGTACTTCCGTCTCATCTCGCTGAGTTTAACAGTAAGAAGGTAAAGAACAGCAATAGAGATAATAGATTCCTTAATTGGTTAAAAAAATACTATCGAAAAATTCTGCTAAAGGCTTTGAAACACAGGATCAAAACTACATTGCTTGTCATATTTACGTTCTTCCTATCTATAGTAGTTCTCTTCTCAGATCTGATCAAATTTGAGTTCTTTCCACCTCAGAGTCAACAGACCATTGTTCTCAGGTTGGAATTACCGAATGGTACACAGTTGGAAAAAACTGCTGAAATGACTGATAAAGTTGAAGCATTTATTAATTCAATGGATGAGAGTGGTGATATCCAGTCTATTGTTGCTACAATTGGTCAGATGATGAAGAATCATAGGATAGATCAGAAGACCAGTTTTTCGGAGCTAAGAATAGATCTTCAAGATCCTGAGGATATGAAGTACTCGAATGAAGAAATAAAAGCATCACTTAGGACATTTCTGGATAATGAACCCGATATAATATTCTATGAATTCGGATCAGTTCAAGCAGGTCCACCTACAGGGAAAGACGTGGAACTCAGGATTAAGGGTGACGATTTTGTTCTACTGAAAAGATTATCCAATGATATAAATAATAAGCTTCAGGAGCTACCAGGAGTAACAGCCATCTCAGATAATTATAATTCAGGGAAAGAAGAATTTAAAATTTATCCAATACCTGACAAACTGGCTTTCCACGGGTTGACAGCACTTGATGTGGCTTCATTTATAAGATCATGCATTACAGGTAATGAGATAGCAGAATATGTTGACGGGAATCAGGAAACAGATATCAGACTTAGAGTTAAACCTGATCAGGCTGATGAAATAGATGATATCAAAAATTTAAGCATAAAATCTCCAAAAGGTTATTCGGTTCCTTTGAAAGATATAGTGGAATTTAAAGTTGAACCTGGGATAAATGGTATTTCTCACTGGAATAAAAAAAGAACGATAACTTTATCTGCTGAAGTTTCTTTCTATGAAGAGGATGGTAAGAGACTGAAAAGGTCACCTAATGAAGTTGATGAATACATCTTCGGTAATAAATTAACTTTGAAGAAAGGTTTCATTGAAGATCTGCTTGTAGAGTATCCCGGTTTTACTGTTGAAGCCGGTGGTGTGGCTGAAGAGCAGAGAAAATCGTTCTCATCACTTTATCTGGCTTTCTTGATCGCAGTTCTATTGATATTCTCAGTTCTGGCAGCACAGTTCAGGTCTTATGTTCAACCGTTGATAGTCATGCTTACAATTCCTTTCTCATTCATCGGGGTTGTTGTTGGTCTATTGGTAACAAGACTACCTTTCTCACTGAACTCTCTGATAGCGGTTCTGGCACTGGCCGGAATTGTGGTAAATGATTCATTGATATTGGTGGATTTTGTAAATAAGCTCAGAGATGAAGGCAAAGACAGATGGAATTCACTGATAGAAGCAGGTATGACAAGGCTTAGACCTATCATATTGACCACTGTAACGACTATCTTTGGTCTGATGCCTATGATACTATCAACATCAAGTGCGACAAGAGAATGGAAGCCTATGGCCGTCAGTATTGCATTCGGTCTTGCATTTGCGACAATTCTCACGCTTGTTGTAATACCAGTGATATATTCACTGATAGATTCATTTTTCGGTAAGATCGGAATTACAAGGTTCAAAACTCATATTACTTTCGAAGAAGCGATAAAAGAGGAAGAAAATAATAAATAATAATTATGTAGGGGCGTTATTCATAACGCCCAATTTTTATTTTACAACCAATACAACTCTAAACACATCATCAACGACATCAATAGTTAGATCACAGTTATTTAGATCAGAGATTTTTTTTGCTATAGCTAATCCCATTCCTGAACCTTTTACATCGTCAATATTATTTCCACGGTAGAAAGGTTGAAATATTTTTTCAAGGTCTATCTCAGAATCTTTCTCAATAGAATTCTCAAAAGTAATTTTAAGATCGTTATTATCTTCTACAGCAGAGACAGTGAAGTTCCCATCCTTAACTGTATATTTAGATGCATTACTTATAATATTTTCAAAGATGGATCGTATAGAAGGCATTATCTTGACTTTATAAGAATCCAGTTCAATTTTATTTACAGATTTAATATTCAGCAAATCAAAATAATTAGATTGCTTACTTAGTTCGTTCTTAAGCAGGTCAATGATATCTATCTGCTCAATAGCTTGAGAACTGTCATTATCTATTCTATAGTACTTTAAAATACCATCGATCATCAAATCCATACCTTCGATCTCTTTATCGATTGATTCGAAATAAGTTTCACTCTCTATACATTTTTCAGCATTTATATCTTTCAATATCTGAACAGCAACTCTTATCCTGGTAAGTGGAGAACGGAGTTCATGTGAAATATTTGCGGATGATTCTTTCTGCTCTGCAATTGATTTTTTGATCCTGCAAGCCATAGTGTTAATGGTCTCAGCCAGTTGCTTGAATTCATCATGGCTGTTTATATCGATCCTGGATGAAAAATCACCTTCAGAAATGGCTCTGATAGCTTTATCAAATTTATCGAGTGGTTTTGTCAGCTTTCTTGCAATGAATATCAATAGAAGTATGTTTATCAGGAATACTGCCGAAAGTAGAAAATTGAATAATGTGTCAGAGGAAGCTGAATCATATTCATGGAATAAGTAAATGTAACCTTGTTCTTTTTTCTCTGTAAAAAATGGTATCTGGATCGGAAAAGGTCTTCGCAATTTGTCTATATTATCTTTTTCTTCATTTATTATATTTTGATAATAATCATGACTTTTTACGTCCTGCGGCTGCATTAGTATATTATTATTTTTATCTGTTATCACTACGTTTAAGTTATGAATATCAGATATATCGCTTAATGTATTTTCATAGTATATATTGTTCTTTACTTCATCTAAAGAATAAGGTTTAAATCTTTTATCGATGAATTCCTGAAATGCAAATAAAGTTATTTTTTTATAATATTCATTGTCTTTTTTAGCCTGTTCGATCTTTAAAGTTCTCATAATGAAAAAGATAGATACGTGCGTGAAGATTATCAGGAACATAAAAGCAAATATTATCTTTATTGTAATTTTCTTTGGTTTCATTGGTTTACCTTCTTTTTGAACATGTAACCGGATCCCCAGCTGGTCTTGATCCTATCCTTATCATCTCCGATAGATACAAGCTTATTTCTGAGTTTACTTATGTGCATATCTATACTTCTGTCAAAAGCAGCAGCATCTCTGCCTCTTGCATAGTTCATAAGTTCATCTCTGGAGAAAATAATTCCAGGTCTGGACATCAGTACTTTTATTATCTTAAATTCTGTAAGTGAAAGTTCTTCAAATTTATCTTCTTTCAATAATCGATAAGTGGAACTCTCCAGTTTTACACCGTCAACTATAATTTCATCAGTATCATTTTCTTTAGTCTCAGTTGAGCTATTTCTTCTCAGAACAGCTTTGATCCTTGCAACGATCTCTCTGGGATTGAAAGGTTTAGAAATGTAATCATCAGCACCAAGTTCCAATCCTAATATCCTATCCATTTCATCACCACGGGCTGTAAGCATGATAACAGGTATATTATTCCCTGTATTTCTAATATCTTTTAAAACTTCAAATCCTTCTTTGCCCGGTAGCATATAGTCTAGAATAATAATATCAGGTTTAACTTCTGATATTCTCTCAGGTACATTCAACCCATCAGGATGTTTAATTGTATCTATTCCGTATGAAGAAAAATATTGATGTAGTAAGTTTTGAAGTTCTTTATCGTCATCTACCACTAATGCTTTTATATTCATCCCAGCCTCAAATTTGGTTGCGTATGTGTCTAAAGTAATACAGTATCTGTAATATTCCTTATTAATTTACATTAATTTTACAATTTTTTACATAAGAAAGTTTTATTATTCTGAAAAAGGCGCAAATATAATAGTAGGGGTCGCAGATCTGCGACCCTTACTATTATATTAATTGTGTTGCAACCAGTACGGGATATATGCATATTTGGTGTAGTATATTTAAGAATAAAATAATAAGGAAAACAACATGGCAGATAACAAAATAATTTTTTCAATGGAAGGTATCAGTAAGACTTATACAAATAAAAAAGTGCTTAACAATATTTGGCTTTCGTTTTATTATGGAGCAAAAATTGGTGTTCTTGGTCTTAACGGATCAGGTAAATCAAGCTTATTGAAGATAATTGCAGGACTTGATACTGAATATGATGGAAAAGTTACTTTTGATAAAGGTTATAAGATAGGATATCTTCCTCAGGAGCCTGTGCTTGATGAAAGCAAGACGGTTAAGGAGATAGTTCAGGAAGGTTTGTCACATATTTATGATGTAGTGAATGCCTACGAAGATGTATCGACAAAACTTGGCGAAGTTACAGATGATGAAGAAATGATGAAATTGGTTGATAAGCAAGGTGAGCTTCTTGATCAAATGGATCATTTGGATGCCTGGGATGTTGATCATACTTTAGATCTAGCTATGGAAGCTTTAAGATGTGCACCTGATGATACAAAAATATCAATTCTTTCCGGTGGAGAGAGAAGAAGAGTAGCTTTGTGTAGATTACTTCTGAGCAAACCGGATATTTTATTATTAGACGAGCCTACGAATCACCTTGATGCTGAAAGTGTTTACTGGCTGGAGCAATTTTTGAAGAATTATCCTGGTACTGTTATTGCTGTTACTCACGATAGATACTTCCTTGATAATGTTGCAGGTTGGATACTAGAGCTTGATAGGGGAGATGGTATTCCATGGAAAGGTAATTATAGTTCATGGTTAGAGCAGAAATCAAACCGTCTTGCGAATGAAGAAAAAACGGAATCTAAAAGGCAGAAAATATTAAAGCGTGAGCTCGAATGGACTAAGATGTCTTCTAAAGCGAGACACTCAAAAGGTAAAGCTAGATTGAATGCGTATAAAGAGCTAACGAGTGTGGAGGTTAAGGAAAAAGAAGCTAAACTTGAGCTTTACATTCCATCTGGACCGAGACTTGGTGATTCTGTAATAGAAATTGAAAATCTTAAGAAAGGTTTCGAGAACCGTGCTCTTATTGATAATCTAACAATGAATATTCCCAAGAATGCTGTTGTAGGTATTATCGGGCCTAATGGTGTCGGTAAAACTACTCTCTTTAGAATGCTGATGGGTGAAGAGCAACCTGACAGTGGAACTTTAAAAATTGGAGCATCCGTCAAGTTTGCTTATGTTGATCAGGCGCATACTGATCTTATACCTGAGAATACGATCTACGAAACAATAAGTAAGGGTAGTGAAATAATAACCATTGGATCCAGCGAGATGAACGCTAGAGCCTACTTAAATAAATTTAATTTTGCAGGTACAGATCAGCAGAAAAAAATATCTATGATATCAGGTGGAGAGAGGAATAGACTTCATCTTGCGATAACTCTTAAAGAGGGTGGAAATGTAATTCTTCTTGATGAGCCTACAAACGATATTGATGTTAATACTCTGAGAGCACTAGAAGAAGGTATTGAGAATTTCTCCGGATGCGTATTAGTGATTTCTCACGATAGATGGTTTATTGACCGTTTAGCAACACATATTCTTTCATTTGAGGATGATGGACAGGTTGTATTCTTTGAAGGAAATTTCGAGGATTATGAAGTGAATAAGAAAGCAAGACTAGGTGATATAGCACCTAAAAGACCAAGGTTTAAATCGTTATTGTAAAATAGTGATCAGTGGATAGTGATTAGTGGTTAGTTGAAATCAAAACCGTAGGGGCATACCCTTGTGGTTGCCCTGAAACAATTAACCACAGAAACCACAGTGACCACAGTGACCACAGAGGAATTATTCCGTAGGGTCAGGCTCCCATGTCTGACCGGAAAACGATAAAAGTCAAAAGATTTTTACAGGAAGGCGGGAAGATAGGGAAGAGGTTTACAACATGGCATCAGTTCCAAAAACATTTAAACAACCACCTAGTAGATATCAGCCTAGAGGACTTAATATTCTCTACGAAGATCAAGATATCATAGTTGTAGATAAAACAAACGGTCTTCTTACTATCAGTACTGACAGAATAAAGGAAAAAACAGCTCATTTTCTATTGAATGACTATGTCAAGAAAGGAAATCCAAAATCCAAGATTAGAATTTTTATAGTTCATAGATTAGACAGAGATACTTCCGGTGTTTTAGTTTTCGCTAAAACAGAAGAAGGTAAACGCTATTTGCAGGATAACTGGAAAGCGTTTAATAAGACATACTTTGCTGTAGTTCACGGGAACTTCAAAGAAAAAGAGGGTATGATCACTTCATATCTGGTTGAAAATGCAGCTCATAGAATGTATTCTACCAAGAACACTGAAAAAGGAAAGCTTTCTACAACTGGTTACAAAGTAATAAAAGAGTCGAGTAATTACAGCCTGCTCGAGATCAATCTTTTAACAGGTAGAAAAAACCAGATCCGAGTTCATTTAGCAGAGAAAGGACATCCTGTTGTTGGTGATAAGATGTATGGAGATAAGGGTAAAGGAGTAAAAAGACTGGCACTTCATGCTGCTTCTTTAACGATATTGCATCCATTTTCAAAAGAAGAAATGACATTTAAGACAGAATTGCCTGCATTTATGAAGAATATCTTAAAAAACTAGAAAACTCCCACCATATTTTACAATTTTTTACATTTAAATCGAATATTTTATACACTTGAACGTTAACTTATCCTTAGAAATTACAAAAATGGAGATAAGTATGAAACGTTCATTATTATTTATTTTGTCAGCTATCACAGTTTTAAGTGCTGGTACGATCAATTTGAAACAGGCACAAAATTCAGCATTAGAGAAAAATTATAGCTATGCTATTTCTAAGCAGAATGTTATTTCAAGTGAACTTTCAACGAAAAGTTCATTTGCCGGATTCTTTCCTACAGCCAGTCTTTCATCTACATACATAATGTTCACACCCGAGATAGAGATTCCGAGTATGACTGGAACAACATCAGTACAGGACAATCAAACTGCTTTCGGTCTGCAAATATCACAGCCATTATTCCTGGGTGGGAAGAAATACTACGGATATCAGATAAGCAAAGATTCTGAGCTGATAAGTAGAAATAATTTGTCAGCAGAAATGATCAGTCTTTTTGCTGATGTTGAATCTCAGTATATAAGTGTACTTGAGATGAAGGAATTATTCGATATTTCTAAAGAATCACTGGAGCTTTCTAAAAGAAACGAAGAAAGCGCAGAGATAAAATTCGAATCAGGTCTTACATCAAGAGCGGATTTCTTGAAAAGTTCTTCAGCAAGAGCTTCAAGTGAAGTAAATGTTGTGAATTCAGAGAGAGGATATGAACTTGCAAAGATCAGTTTTTCTAACATTACCGGAATTTCAGAGTTTGAGCTTGAAAAGATAGAGTACAAAACCTATGAGAGTTTAATTGCTAAATTGAAAGGAGTTGGATTTTCAGATATAAAAGGTAAAGTTACAATTTTGAA
>JAQICF010000225.1 GCA_027858795.1 Candidatus Delongbacteria bacterium
GCTTTTTGCCATGACCGTTGTGTGCAATGTGTAATTTGAAATAATGATAATACCGGCATATATTAATGATGATTTTTTTTTGATTTTTGATAAAAAAGAAAACACAAAATATTTTCGAAATTTTAATTGGCGATGTAAATACGAAATATTTTCCTTGTTATTATCCGATATTTATACTATATTTCGGACGAGGTAGCTATAATGAATAAAATTACAATAGAAAGAAAAGCACTAAACAAAATCAAAAGAAATAAGAAAGGTTCAATTTTCTTTGCAGAAGATTTTCTGTCTTGTGGTGATTCTCAAAGTATTAACAGAGCATTAGCAAGGTTGAAAGAAAAAGGTATATTAATAAGACTTTCTTTCGGTATATATTTATACCCTAAAAAAGATGACATCTTAGGAATTTTATATCCATCATTAGATGAAGTTGCGAAAACCATAGCAAAAAGAGACAGAGCAAGGATTATTCCTACAGGAGTGTATGCATTAAACAAATTAGGATTATCAACTCAAATTCCGATGAATATTGTTTATCTTACTGATGGTTCTCCTCGAAATATAAAAATTGGTAAAAGTACAATTAAATTCAAAAAAACAGCCCCTAGAATTTTAACTGTTAAAGGCGAAATAAGCGGTTTAGTCATTCAGGCATTGAAAGAAATCGGCAAAGGGTATATAAGTGATGAGCAGATCAATAAAATCATGATTTTACTAAAAAATGAAAAAAATGAAAATCTTGAACATGATATGAAACTTGCCCCTGCATGGATCAGAGATATTTTAAAAAAAAAGAGAGACAATAATGAAACAATGGTTTAATTTAAGTGATAATAACAAGAGAGATATATTCAATCAAGTTAGTATTTCTAATGGTCTTCCTGCATTTGCAATTGAAAAAGACTGGTGGGTAACGAATGTTTTAAGGATTATCTTCTCATTACCAGTATCTGAACACCTTATTTTCAAAGGTGGTACTTCGCTTAGTAAAGGTTGGAATCTTATTGAAAGGTTTTCTGAGGATATCGACCTGGTACTTGATCGAAAACTACTTGGCTTTAAAGACGAACTAAGTAAAACTCAGATTGGAAAACTAAGAAAAGCTTCGTGTACATTCATCAGTAATGAATTTGTACAAATAATATCAGAAAAAATTCATAAATTAGAAATACCTGATATATTAATTTCTGTACAAGAATTAGGGTCTTCAGATAAAGACCCGGTAATAATAGAAATAGCATACAGTACTGTTACCGAAGAATCTTCATATCTAAAACCAAAAGTACTTATTGAAGTTGGTTCAAGATCATTATTTGAACCAACGGAAAAAATAAATATGCAGTCGTTTGTTGACGAATTTTATCATGATAAACCTTTTGCTCTTCAACCTATATCTGTACCAACGGTACTCCCAAAACGTACTTTCCTTGAAAAAGCATTCCTTTTACATGAAGAATTTCAAAAACCTGTTGACCAAATTAGAGTAAACCGATTAAGTCGTCACCTTTATGACCTTGATAAGTTAATGGATTCAGATCATGGGAAAGAAGCTCTTCAAGATTTTGAATTGTATAAATCCATAGTAGATCACAGAGAAAAATTCAATGCCATCAGAGGTATTGACTATTCAAATCATCGACCAGACAAGCTTAATATAATTCCACCTGTAGGAATTATAAAAAAATGGGAAGAAGATTATAAGTCAATGCAAGAAAGTATGATTTATGGGGAGTCAAGAACCTTCTCTGATCTTATTTCTAGAATGAAAGAACTTAACGAAAGGTTCAAAGAAATCATATTTTAGAAAAGATATATATCGGTATTTAAAGCGGAGAAATTACACACAGACCCACAACATTGGCAAAACATCAATGGGTTACTTGGACATTTGACTCGCTCTTCCCCACTGGTTTTTGCCATGACCGTTGTAAACTTTTACAACTTTGGCAAAATGACACTTACGTAATCATCTATCAGTCCGAACGACCTAGAAATTAGTAGATTACTCCAGCCGATAGTTTGAATTTTACAATTTGCAGAACACCCTACCCTTACTTATATTTAAAAAGTATTTGAATTATAAAATAGAAAGCACTTACGTGAATAATAATTTAAAGATATTACTTGTCGAAGATGAAGTTGATATTTCCGAGATCATAAAGATCAACCTGGAAACTCAAGGATACTCTATTGACACTTCTATCAGCGCTGAAGAAGCATTGAAACTTCCACTAGGCGATTATAGCTTGTTCATATTTGATATCATGCTTGAAGAGCTGACAGGAATTGATTTAGCGAAAATAGTTAAATCAAAAGAAGAACTTAAAAATACTCCTATCATTTTTCTAACTGCAAAAAATACTGAAGAAAATAAACTAGCCGGATTTGAGATTGGCGCTGATGATTATATTACAAAACCATTTTCTGTGAAAGAATTAATTGCTCGAGTTAAAGCTGTTTTAAATAGATCATTGTCAAAATTTACTTTTCAAAAAGAAAAAATAATCTTAGACGTATCTCGCAAAATTGCTGTTGTAAATGGAGCTGATGTAACTTTGACAAAAAAAGAATATCTTTTGTTACAAACTTTAGTGAAAAATAAAAAAATGCTGTTTTCTAGAAATCAATTACTTGACATTGTTTGGGAAGATGATGGAAGTGTTACTGATAGAGCTGTAGATGTTATGGTGCGTAGACTCAGAAAGAAATTAGGTAATGAAGGAGAAAGCATAAAAACACGATCAGGACTGGGATACACATTTGACCCTTAAAATTACAAAAATCAACTATGCCGAATACTTATAAAAAAAATACCGTTTACAGCAAGAAACTTCTTAAAACTTTTACTTTTATATTTTTAATATTCAGCTTTATCGCAATATTGATCTTACTTAACCGAGAAAAAAATAAAAACACTGAGATCATACAATCAAAGCTAAGTGTATATAATGAAGTCATTACTAACTTTATAGCACTTAATAATACAATTAAACTGAATAGATTTAACGAATTGGATTCATTAAGCAAAGTTGTTTTTAATTCTGAACTCAGAATAACTATTATTGATAAAACCGGTGAAGTTCTATATGATAATTTTGTAGAGAATTTTAATATTATGGAGGATCATTCTAGCAGAAATGAGATCATCCAGGCTTCCAATTCTAAATTTGGTACTGATCTAAGAGTTTCTGAGTCTACTGATATAGAATATTTTTATTATGCAAAAGAGTTTAGTGGATATTACATAAGAACTGCTTTGCCTATAACTGCCCGACTGAAAGATGTGCTGAAAGTTGATTATATTTTTATCGTTTTCTTATTGATGATATTTCTTATTATGTCTTTTTTACTTCTGTACATATCTGATCATTTTGGCAGGTCGATTCAATTACTCCGTAAATTTTCAGTAGCTATGGCAACAGAAGATGATATTTCAGAAGACATTGAATTCAGCAATAATGAACTTGGAGAGATCAGTAAGCAGATAAGAAAAGTATATCTTGAATCAAGGGAGACACAGAAAAATTTAAAGATCATTAAACAGCAAATGACTTCTAACATATCGCATGAATTAAAGACACCTGTAGCTGTAATCTCGGGATTCATGGAAACAATTATGATGAATAAAGATATGGACAAAGGAAAAATACTTGAATTTATTGAAAGATCGTTTAATCAAACAAAGAGATTAAACTCCTTGATCGATGATATTTCAGTGATTAATAAAATTGATGAAGCTAAAAAATTATATACAAAAGAAGAAATTGACTTAAAGGCATTAATAGATAATGTAATATCTGAAATGGAATTGAGCTTAAAGGATCATAACATCAATATAGATATATTTAATTTTGAGAATTCAATACTTAATGGCAATGACAATTTACTTGAAGCAATATTTAGAAATCTGATTGAAAATAGTATTAAATATGCCGGAAAAGATATTAGGATCCAAATCGAGAAATTTTTTGAAGATGAAAACTATATACATATAAAATACTCTGACAACGGTATCGGTATACCTGCCAAGCACCTACCAAGGATCTTTGAAAGATTCTATAGGATCGATAAAGGTCGGTCCAGGGCTTTGGGTGGTACAGGTTTGGGATTGGCTATCGTTAAAAATGCTGTGAATTTTCATGAAGGTGAAATTTCTGTGAATTCATTGGAACAGGGTATAGAATTTACTTTCTCATTAAAAAAATAATGCCTTGGTTTTCCGTATTTATTTCTTCTCCGTTAATATTCGCAGTTTGACCAAACAAAAATCTATTATCAGAATATGCCAACATCACTTGATTATTATTTTCTGAAAAATATATCCTACTGTTTAATAATTTAATGACATTACCAATTGAACGGATATTCATAACTTCGTAATTTTCTGAGGTGAAATTATTTCTTGAACTTACGAGAAAACCTACAGGAATATCAAGTTCAGAGATCTTACTTTCTATATTGATATTATCATCAAGTATAATAATATAATCTAATCTTTTAATATTATTCGCAAAGAGATATGGCTTAATTATATTTTTCAGCTCTCTCCCTTTCAATTTACCTAAGAATAGAATGTTTTGCCCATCCAAGGTTGCAAAACAGGAATTTCCGTTATTTGTAGAAAAACAATAGGCATGATTCCCTGTCGTATTTACAAATAATGAAGATATTATTACAATTATTACTACTGACAACAAAACTATTTTTACTTTTTTAGATCGAATTATAAATATGATCAATATCAAGGATAATAATACAACTAACTCAAAAATATTTATTTTATATATTATCTTCATAAAATTTATATCAGAAACAAATGAAATTATTTTCAACATTATTTTGACTGATGTGTCAATTATAAATGCAACAAAATCTGAAAGAATAGGAACTTTATTAATTACAATTAATATTATCCCCAAAAGATAATTGAACCCAGTTATTGGAATCAATATCACGTTTGCGAAAATTGAGAACACATTGAATTTACCAAAGTAATATAATACTACTGGCAAAGTTCCTATTGATGCTGATACGGAAACAATAATTCCCTTGATAATAAATGATCCTTTCCCAGCTTTCAGGATAAGAGCATTGACAAGGTTTTGTTTGACTATGGTATTGTATATAACAACCAGCGATAATACTGCAGTAAATGAAAGAATAAAACCCAGTTGAAATATTTGATTTGGATCAATGATCAAAGAGAAGATTCCTGCCGTAGCTATGACATCAAGTATCTTGATCTTTCTTTTCATCGGGAAGGAAAGAATGGCTATTATACTCATTATCCCGGCTCTGATCACCGAAGGACTTGAGCCCGTAAGTAAAATGTAAGAGACCAATACTGTCGTGACTACAACCAGATGAATATTTATTCTATATCCGAAGATACTTTTAAAAAATATTAGGATCAGTAATAAAAATCCCACATGTAAACCTGAGACTGCTAAAAGATGAATTGTTCCACTCTCTGAAAATTCCTTAATTGTACCCTTTTCTAAGCTTTCTTTGCTTCCAATTATTATTGCATTCATAAAATTTGCGGATTTAAATGACAATCTATCGTTGAAAACATTTATTATCCATGATCTTATATTGAATATTACATTTGAAATGCTGAATTTTGATTTGTGATATATTATCTTTGGCGATAACATAAATCCGGAGATCTTATTATTTCTTGCTATGTTGATTTGATCTTTTTCATACAGATTTTTTGCTGCTGCATACCTCTGAAATTTCCCTAAAACAACAATACTGTCATTCTTTACATATTCATGAGATTTATTCGAAATAGCTGATATCGCAATAGGTAATTTTATATTCTCATCACCAACATAGAAATCATCCGCTTGAATAACACTAATCGAATTGAATCTGAAATTTTTATGCTCTTTGATAGTTCCTTTTATTGTAATATTCTTATCATCGAATTTTTCTAAATTTTTATCAGAATAATAAAATTCTATGTTGTGAATATTGAATAAGATCATTCCCAGCAAAACTGACAAGAATACATATCTGTACTTCTTTAAAAATAAAGGAAGTATCGCTATTGGAGTAAATGATAGAAAAAGAGAAAAATGGACATAGTATAACTTCGCATACAATAATCCGATAATAATAAAAATAAAGAAAATAATATTTGAAGGTCTTTTAAACATTAGCCCTTAATAAAACTAAAATATCATTGATATTCCACACCAAAATTAAACTATTTTTCCATTGATAAAATATTAAAACCATCATATCATTCTTTGAATGATCCATTAAAATAAAACAGTATAATTCAGGTATAGATGACATATGAATACACCTCCAGCAAAAAAAGTAAATTATGATGAAAGTAAGATACAAACCCTATCGTCTTTAGATCATATCAGACTAAGAACAGGAATGTACATCGGCAGATTAGGTGATGGCAGTAGTTATGAAGACGGTATTTATATTTTATTGAAAGAAGTTATTGATAATTCCATTGATGAATTTATTGAAGGTCATGGAAAAAGGATAGATATTTATATAGATGATGAAAGGGTCATTGTTAGAGATTTTGGTCGAGGAATACCTTTAGGTAAAGTTATTGATTGTGTCTCTAAGATAAATACCGGTGGAAAATTTAATAGTGATGTTTTTCAATTCAGTGTTGGACTTAACGGAGTTGGCACTAAAGCCGTTAATGCTTTAAGTAGTCATTTCTATGTTAAAAGTGTACGTGAAGGGAAATATAAGGATGCAACATACAGCAAAGGTAAATTCATCAGTGAATCTGATGGCAATACCGATGAAGCAAATGGAACTTATACCGAGTTCATTCCTGACAGAGAAATTTTTGAAAGTTACTTTTATAATCAAGACTATGTAAAAAAGAGACTTTTGTACTATGCATACCTAAACAGAGGTTTGAAACTATATATAAACGATGAAAAGATATCTTCATCCGGTGGGCTTTTAGACCTATTAACTGAGCAAGTAGAATATCCGCTTTATGAACCTATTTATTATTCATCACAAGCTCTAGAATTTGTATTTTCACATATAGACTCATACGGTGAAAGTTATTATTCTTTCGTGAATGGTCAGTATACCAATGATGGTGGAACTCATCAGGCTGCATTCAGGGAGGCTATCCTGAAAGCTGTTAATGAATTTGGTAAGAAACAGTATGATGCCAAAGATGTTCGTGATGGTATTGTTGGTGCTATTTCTATAAAGGTCAAAAATCCTATCTTTGAATCTCAGACTAAGAACAAACTCGGTAATACAGAGATAAAAAGTAAGATCATATCGGAGGTTAAGAACTTCCTAATCGATTTTTTCTACAAAAATCAGGATACGACTGAGTTGATCTTTATGAAGATCGCTTTAAACGAGAAGATCAGGAAGGAATTAAAAGCTGTACAGAAGGAAGCAAAAGAACTTTCTAAGAGAACTTCAATCAGGATCCCGAAATTAAGAGACTGTAAATACCACCTTAATGATATTCCTACTCAGAAGAACAAGGATAAATGGAGAGGTGAGGAATCAATGGTATTCTTAACCGAGGGTGATTCTGCTGCAGGTAGTATGATAAGCTCTAGAGATGTTGAGACTCAGGCAATTTTTGCTTTACGTGGTAAGCCTTTGAATGTACAAGGCCTGAAAAGAGATGCCATTTATAAAAATGAAGAGTTCTATAATATAATAAAATCAATGAACATTGAAGATGGTATTGACAATTTAAGATACGCAAAAATTGTACTTGCAACAGATTCAGACCCTGATGGTCTGCACATAAGAAATCTTTTATTAACTTTCTTCTTACAATTTTATGAAAGTTTGGTACTCAAAGGTCATATTTACATACTTGAAACTCCACTTTTTAGAGTTCGTAATAAGAAAGATACGATCTATTGCTATAATGATACTGAAAAGAACAAGGCTATGGCAAAACTGGGTAAAGCTGCAGAAATAACTCGATTTAAGGGTCTTGGAGAAATATCACCGAAAGAATTCGGGCAATTCATTGGTAAAAACATGAGACTAATTCAGGTAAGTGTAGAGCATATAAAAGATATAGCTGAAACACTTCAATTCTACATGGGCAAGAACACCCCTGAAAGAAAGCAATATATCATGGATAATCTCGATCAAGTCGTAGAGATGATCGAAATTTAACAATAAAATCGATTACGTAGAGACGTAGCACTGCTACGTCTCTACATCCAAATTTATTGTAATTTTTTATAATCCCTTATTTCATGCTCGTTAATAATATTATCCCAATTAAAGAACATAAGATCTGTATCCTTAGCTTTCCAGCAGTATCTGACATAATTTTCCGGCATGCCTTCAGGAACATCTAATTCCTGAATTCCTTTTTGTAAGAAACCACAATACTCAATTTCATCAACCAACAATCCGAAAAATAACTCTGAACTTGAGTGTCCGTATAGAATATGCCCAAGATTTAAAATCACTATCCTGCTTTCACTGCCAATTTCAATGTCTCTACCCATCTCTGATTGAAGATTTAGTACAGGCATATTTATACCTTTTATAAGTATTTGATGCTTCATTTTACCTGATCCAAGAGGATAATCTGTCAATATTTTCTTTGTTGCAGGAATAACTTCAATAATTGAATTCATATTTTCGACCCAATACGCTCCACCTATCTTCATTACAAAATACGGGAAAGGTTCTTTGAATGATTTATCCGGTTCTATCATGTTAAGGTTCTTTTTATGCTTTGGCATTTCTAGAATGTTCTGAATAGATTCACCGATCTTTCTTAATTCATCACACAAAATATAAGCTTTTGAATTATTTAATCTTCTGGCTTCCAACAATGTATTTGTACCTAATATTCTTAGCATACTTCCCAGTTCTTTCATTTTATCTTCAATTTCATCGAATCCGTAATTTTCGAACTTAACTTTGCCAAAAACATCCCTTTCAAAGATCATTATAAATTTCTTTATCTCCATTGAAACAGCTCCAAATGATCTACCTAACTGCTTCGCTTCGGCTGCTGTAATACTCAACTCCAATGAAATATGGTTAAGAATATTTATGATATTTTCAAGTTTCCATATCTTTTTTTCTTCTACGATGTTCATTTTAATCTCCTATATTTTGTTCTTACCTATAAGTTATCTAACTATAAGCTCATAATCAAGATAAATGAGATAAAAAAAGGGAAGTAAGCCACTTCCCTTTTAAAATATTACTCTATCGGTCTACTCAAATCTATATACTTTAATACTCCCGTTCATTGATGCAACCTTTAATGAACTTTTTCCGGTACCTATTTTGCCATAAAATTTATTCTTATGCTTACTTTTTGAAATAATTTTATCATTTTCAATTAAAACAGATCCGTTCATTGTTTCAGCTCTTAAACTCATATTTGCTTCATCATCAATGTATAGTTTAATACTACCGTTCACCGTACTCATCTCTGAATTGTCAGCGATTTTACTGATCTCTGATTTTATACTCCCATTTACCGTTTCGATCTCTTTAATCATTGAAGATTTCTTTATCTCAATATTCCCATTCACACTCTCTAAAGATATTTCCCCTTCTAGTGAATTTACTGCAATATTACCGTTGACGCATTCAACTTTTATGGATTTTCCCTGCACATCATTGATATTAACAGAACCATTCACAAGTTCGACATTCTTTAGATTCACTGTTTTAGGTAATTTTACGGTATAATAAACATTTACTTTTACTTTTTTCTTTAAATATTCAGTTTTTACATATGTGTGATCACTTTTTTTATCAATTATTACCTTAGCCTTTGCTAATTCATTTTTATCTTTTGAGGTAGTTTTTCTTATTACTATTTCGATCATATCATTTGAAGAACTGACTATCTTAATATCTCCGTTAATATTTTCAATACTGAAATCAGAATCATTTGCAACTTTAAAAGTTTCAGTTCTAGTCTCTTCGGCATTTACTTTGCCCTCAAGTGAGTAAACCATATCAAGACATCCGGTAAGCAATGTTGATAATATTAGTATTATTAAATAATATCCTTTTCGCATAATTTCCTCCTTCTATTAGTAATTGTATATCACAGATAATTGTAATTGATATGGATCTTTGTTCGTATCCAGTCTTTTATGGATAGAGAATAAGAATTTATCATCTAAGGCCATTCCGAGTCCAAATGAAGATTTTAATGATGTTGTGCTAAATTTATCTATTCCATCTAAAAGATTTTCTTTGGATGAGTTTGGATCGTATTCATAAGCTTCACCAAAGTCAAAGATAGCTCTGAAATCAAGTACATCAAATGTCTCAAATCCAATGATAGATCTGTTCAGTAACGCTCTATTACCATAAAATTCATTAAATTTATATCCAGGAAGAGTACCATTCCCACCTAATGTTGTGTATTTGAAGTTAGGTGTCGTCTTTTCAACTGTTGGATCTGAGTCTAAGTAAGAACATGATTCCAGCCTTATTCTGTTTGAGAAGGTAAGTATATTCGTAAATTTTGTTTCGAAAAATAAACTCATAGAAAGTTTCTGGAATTCAAAATCCTGTTCTAAGTTATCAAGTGTTCTTTCGTATGTACCACTTAGGTCGGCAATTGTATTTAGATTTGACAGCTTAGATATTACCTGCCCAGAGTAAAGCATTTCTTTTATTGTTCCTTCATCTGCAAGATTTCCATCGTAGAAACTTACTTGCCTAAAATCTTTTTCATTTGTGAACAGAGCATAATTATTAACTCTATGCATTTCACTAACATTATCTTCGAAATAGCCTAACTTTAATCCGAACTGTGTTTCTGTTTTCTTTGTTTTTAAATCGTATATTGCACCAGTGTAGAAACCAAATCCCTCAGTTAAGTAATAGTTGTAAAAATCTTCATGGATAAATAAAGCTGACATAGTATTTATCGAAGACGAAATTTTCCATTGATCCTCGCTTGCAGATATTGAATATTGAGATGCACCTATACTGAATATGTTATTGAAGAATGATAGTTTCTCATCAGTGTAGTATTGCCATTCTTTAGATTTGAATCCGTAGCCAACAGATCCATAGAAATTAAAATCTGCATACTTTGAATTCACCAAATTCACATCCCCCCCTAAACCAAGGTATGCACCCTCAACACTTGAATAAGAGAAGAATTCCTTTTTTATAGCTGTGTTGTGAAAGTAAAAACTCTGTTTCTCGTTATTATCTGAGTGAATTTTCTTAGATAAACTTTCACCTCCGATCACGATCTCTATTTCTCCATGCTTATCCTTATCTTTTCCACCAAAAAAATTATCATCTCCCAGAACAAGGTTTTTTAATTCGTTGACCACATAATAACTTGAACTCTCATCTACATCATGATCTTTATAAACCTTACCTGCATAAGCTTTACAAGTACCGGTAATTTTCCCACTGTTTAATATTTTAATATCTCCTGAATAAACATCCAGGTTTCCTTCAAGAGTTCCGTAAATTATTGCATTACCTCTGAAAACCTTAACATCAGCTTTTAAAGAATCGTTCTCCTCCAGTCTAAAGTCTGAGAATTTTCTAACAGTTTCAGACCTTAAGAAAGTCATTGATATCAAAATTAATATTATTGTATTTATCTTCATTTTATATTCTCCAATAGTAATTATTTTATTTTTTCTACACTTATTTGCCCATAATTCAAGCTGATCACTATGCATTTTTTGTCTTTTGTGCAGATCTTAAGGTCCTTATTCAATTTAATCGATTTATCAAAGTTTAATTCATTCTCATTCACAGATTGAAAATATTTAAATATATTTGGATCTTTTAATTCGATATCTACATCGCCAAAATTAACTTTTATCTTTGAATCTTTCTTAAATAGTGGCTCAAAATTCTTAAGCATAAGATCTCCGCTATTCAATTCAAGGTCAATATCAGACTTTACTGCATTAAGTAAAATATCTCCTGATAGGTTACTTATTTTTATATTTTTAGCGATCATATCAAAAATAGCTATATCAGATGAAGCGGAATTTATTTCAACGTTCTTAGCTTTATTATTCTTCAGCAGGAAATCTCCACTTTTATTATTAAGGTTCAAGCTCATATCATCTGAATTCATTATTTGTATATCACCGACCTGAATGTTAATATCAATATCACCAATGAACTTATTGATATTGATATCACCTGCAGCACTATTAAAATTCAATTTACCTGAAGAATTTATAATATTTATATCACCCTGAAGTGTCTTCATATTTGCAACACCTTCATAATCACTGATAAATATATCTCCGGATTTATTTTTATAGTTTATTACTGCTGACACATTTGTGATACTAGTTTCTAGCTGCATTCCATTTATTACGATCTCACCGTTCGTGTTCTGTAAGTTCAGATTTCCTTTCTTAATATCAAGGACTAATGAAATATCCTGTGGTACTAAGAGCAGACTATTCTTTACCTTTTTCAGGTCAATTATCAGTTCATTCCCTTTCTTTTCTACTGTAATATCTTTGAATTTATCTTTTTTATTTTGCTCAACTTTTGAAGGGTCTTCCAGAGACATTACCACCTTGAATTCTTTTTTCACCATATCGAATTCCTGCAACATTGCCCTTATTTCCTTCATGAACTCGTTATCATTTTCATTTAATTTAATTGATGAATTTAACTTTTTCTCTATTTTTTCTGAAATATCCTTGAATGTTCTCTGATTAAGTTTCGCAAGTTCATTATCTTCCATAGATGTATATAGTTCAAATTTTGGTTTTTCAAGACCTATGACATTCAGGTCTAATTCATCACCTTTAACTGTAATTTGCTTTGTAGTATTAACACCTTTTAATACAAATAGTGTAACCCCATTCATTGAAGGTAGTGTATATCTTTCAATTTCCGCTGAATTCAATATTGTTATAAAAGTCAGTAATGTTAACACTATAATATATTTTATTTTTGTAGTTTTCATAATTTTCCTTCCTTACTTGTTTATCAAAGTAGTTTTATATTTCAAATACTCATCATCTGCATTTGGCATGTTTGTTAATGCTTTATCGGCAAAAGCTTCATCCTTCTCTTCCAATATGCTCAATGCTTCAATTCTATTGACCTGATCAGGATCATTCAATATTACATTATATAATGCATCCACAACTTTTTTAGACATCGTTCCTTTTGAGATCATTTTCATCGACTTTCTTCTGATGAGTTCATCTTTATCATTCAGCATTGTATTGATTAATGCTTCTTCGTATTTGTCTGTGCCGGATTTATCCATAGCTTTCAGTGTCCTAAGCTTTACACCTGGATTACTTTCGTGAGCAATTAAGTATTTGAGTGTTTTAATTATTACCGGATCATTCTTTTTCCCAGTTATAGTTTTGCTTGTACTGATATCAAAGTCTATCTCTAGATCTTCACCATCTTCATCTATAGATAAATTATCCACTCGATAATTTTCCAGCTGCCTGTCTGTTTCAGCAAAGGGAGATCCTTCAATATAGTTAACCTGCTGTATATTAGGATTATCTGTGTAATTATTTGCATAATTATCATAATTTGAATTAGTACCCTGAATTATTTTATCTTTGAAATGGTACATAGTTGCATAGAATGTTAATAATACTACTGCAGCATATTTTAATATCACTCCAAATTGTTTTCTGTTATTAAAATTAAAAACATCTTTTACTATGTTTTCTTTCTTCTCTGATATATCTGATTGACCGATCTGGTTGAATAATTCAGCTCTATTCGCTTCAAGAAAACTGTCACTTGCACTTTTGAAATTCTCAGTATCAATACATTCAGATTCTTCTTTCATAGTTTGATAGAATTTCTTTAGCTCTTCATCTTTTTCAATAGCAGCAAGAATAGAACTTCTCTCATTTTTATCATCTATCTCATCATATATCAGATCAAATATTCTTTCTTTCATATCTTTCATAATATCACCTAACTGTTTGAATTTCCGTATCTTTTATAAAAGCACTATTAATTGTTTGAAATTTTATTATTTAAATTACTCTTTATTTTTTGCACAGCCCTATGAAAATATTTTTTTACTGTGCCTTCATTTAAAGATAAAATTTCCGCTATTTCTCTAAATTTTTTACCTTCATAACTTTTCATATATACTACACTTCTTTGCTGAATAGATAAAGTTTCTATCTCTTTCCTGACAACTTCTCTTTTGTCAACGTTCCCGAAGATATCATCAGTATTACTTTCATCTCCGATAAGATCATCGTTGAAATCCGATACGAATACACCTTCTACTTTTTGCCTTTTTGAATATGTTGTATAAGCTGTATTCAACGCGATCCTGTATAACCATGTGTAAAAGGATGAATTGCCTTTGAAACTACCCAAATTCTTATATACCTTTATGAAAGTATTTTGGTAGGCATCTGCGGCATCTGCTTCATTCTTTAGAATACTTAGTAACATATCCAATATCCTTCTGTCATAGTTTTTTATTAACTTTTCGAAGGCTTTGCTATTACCTTCCTGTGCTTTTTTAATCAGTTCTTTCTCATGCAATTGACTTACAATCATTGTTTCGTTTCTCCCGGGAAAACATCAGATCAAACATTTGACCATTAAATACTAAAAAAGTTGTCATTTACTTAAATAATATTATTTCGGTCATTTTATCGAGAATGAGAAGTTATGTGTAAGATGATTAAATTTAAACTTCTTCATTTCATATTTTACATGAAGACCTGCTATTTGTTTAGCTTCTTTTTTTGTTAGCTTCTTACTGTTAATAAGTTCGCTAATGTGTTTTGTTCCGTGGCAATACATGATTATCTCCTTTTATCTTTTTTTGTTTCTCAACTTATAGACATCAAAAGATGAAAAAGGTTGTCATGGAGCTGTATAATTAAAATATATAGTATAAATTTTTGTTTAGAAATAAAAAAAAGAGATCACATGATCTCTTTATATATATAATGAATAAGAATATTATCCGATTATTTTTTTTGTTTCTAGCCCATTATTGTATATTATTTCTTCGATTATATTGCCTTCTTTGTCATATTTGACACATCTTCCATGTTTTTTATCATTTAAATAAATTTCTTCAGCCTTAATATTTCCATTTTTATGCCAGTTTAAGAAAGCTCCTTCCATCTTACCGTGAACATACGTTCCTTTATATTGATTCTTGCCATTATCCCACCAACCTTCAACTTCTCCATTAACAATATCATCTTCAAAAGTACCTTTTTCCTTTACCTGTCCATTTTTATACCATCGTATTCTTTGACCATGTTTTAAATCGTCTTTGAATTCATCAAGAGCTTGATCATTGCCATTTGGGTAATATATCTGCGCTTTACCAAACTTCTTACCGTTTCTAAAGACAACTCTTGATTTAATTGTCCCGTCATCATACCAGTTTGTATTTATACCATTATAATTACCCATTTCTATATTTTCTTCTGTTACAAGAATACCCTCTTTATTCCAATGAAGATATTTCCCGTGTTTTTTTCCTTGTTTCCAGTCAATTTCAAATTTCTTTTGATCTTTTGAGTACCAAAAGATCATTTTACCATCAAGTCTGCCATTTTTATACTCTCTTTCCGAGATTAACAAACTGTCTTTAGTGTAATTAAGACCTTTCCCCGTGAAAGGAACACTATCTTTTTTCACATAAATAAGACCATCTTTATCTATTAACAATTTTTCGTTAACTATCTTCATAGTTTTACTTTTTTCTTCTTCAAAGTTACTGGATTCTTCTTTTTTACTGCAATTTAAAAATACAAATACTAGAGTTAGTATAGAGATCAATATTAAGTTCTGTCTTATCTTCTTCATTTTACATCCTTACTTGTTATATAACGAATTATTAATATATAAATATTTATTAACAATTTCAACAATAAGAAATAAAAAAAGAGACCCGAAAAGGGTCTCTTTTATTTAATTGCTAAATTATTAATAAATTATTTAACAATATTTTTCTTAATAGTAACTCTTGGTGTTGATTTAACAGCATTAGTTGCTATAATATAGTAGAATAACTTCGCTTGACTAGCAGGAACAGTGTACTGATTAGTTCCAACACTAGTAGCTAATGTAAATGTTCCGTAAGGATCATCAGATGAATAAACATCATATCCAGTTGCGTCTGCACTTACATCCCAATCAATAACAAGATCAGTTCCTGAAATGCTTGTAACTACATTTGCAGGCTGTGCAGGAGGGTTACCACCAGCTTCTATTGTCATAGTTACATTAACATCTATAGGATCTGCGCTATTTCCTGTAAGATGGATTATTGCTTTATAGTCACCAATAACTGTCAAACCAGTTGCATCATACGCAATAGCTATATTGTCATTACCAGCAGGTGTTACCGTACCACTTGTTGTTAAACCACCATCTATTCTCAACCAATCAACATTTATTACTTCAGGTCCAGATATAACTATGTTATCAATTCCAAAGTTGTCAGTTGTTTTATTTCTCAAACTAGTAGTAATTCTAAGCTGCATTCCTGCTGCTACAGTTGGTAAAGCTATATGCTCATTGCCTGATCCAGTTGTTGAGGCAGTAAATACTGAAGCCCAAGCAGTACCATTATAAACTTCTACATTAACATTACTTAGCCCTGCAGTAGTAAAACTGTAGTCAAAATCAAGATTTAATGAAGAACATACAGAACCATCAAATGTTCCTGAAGTCATAATAGCACTAGAAGATCCATTACCAGTTTGCTTTGATACTGCTGATGCACAAGTAGTACTTGAATTCCATGTACCACCAGTTGCAGTTGCAAATAAAATCGCTCCACTATTAGTATAAACTAATCCTGATTCAAAATCATTAGAATGAGGAGTTAGTGTAGCTTTTACGTCTTTAGCTGGTATTGAAGTGTATTCGAAAGTAGCATTGTAATCAAGATCAAATCCACCGTCATTTCCAACACCTAATGTACCGGCTGCTGAACCGTTTGGAGCAACTGTCTCAAGAAGAGCACCAGGATTTGGATTAATGATTGGTGGTGATAGATCATAATTCGTTGTAACTGCTCTCATATGATAGTTTGTACCATCTTCTTTAATCCAAACTGCTGGTGCTGAACCTGCAGCAGGAATAGATTTTGAGTAAGCTCTACCAAAATCATAAATACCAGGATCTGTTGAGCTTGAAGTTACTGAACGAGTTAAATCGCCAGTTACATTATTATCACTTCCAATTCCAATGAAGAATTCTGTCATACCTGTAAGGCCATATGATGATAGATCTACATAAGCCCACTTATTTGTATTCGACAGAGTTGCTGGATTTGTAACTGCAAAAGGTGTTATCAATTCTGTACCAGGCATACCACCATTGTCATCTGCATAAACATGGATGATCATATCAGAATTATCTTCAGTTTGACTTGCATCATCATAACCTCTGATAACAACACCCATTAAATCTTCATAAAAAGAAGTAAATCTAGTACAAATGATTTCAGTTGTAGGATATTCTGGATCAGGAGCTGCTACGTTATGGATCTCCGTAAAGAAAGATACAAAGCCATTATCATATCTTTGATGTAATCCCGCTTGATAGAAGAATGGTCCTGTGTAGCTTTGATTTGAAGATGACGAAGTATCTTCACAATCAAATCTAAACTCAACGTAATCCCCTGGATTTTGCGCAGGTATCTCATAATTGTACTCATCTCCTACCACACTCGCAGGTGCTAGAGTAATTTCTCCACCACCATTTACTGAATAAAGGACATTTGCATAGCTAATGCCGGTATAATCAGTTATATCGGTAGTGATTTCGAAACCATTTGGATTACTATCATAGTAATCTTCAGCTTTATCATAGTATACGTAAGGTGCTGCTTCATCTGTGAAAAATGGTGTAATTCTAAATTCATCAATATTTGCACCTTCAGTAGCATATCCAGGATCAGTAACTAAAATAAATCTGAATCTTACATTTGCTTCTCCTGCAAATAATCCAAGACCTATAGTTTCAAGATTCCAAGTTGTATAGCTTTCAGAACTCCATGTTCTTAAAGTAACCCAAGTTAATCCATCTTTACATGCTTGAAAATGTAAATAATCAAAACTTTCCTCAATAAGATACTTCAATTGGAAAGTACATTTTGCATCTGATGCAAGTGAAAAATCTAATCCCGGTGCTACTTCTGCAATAGATCCACCTGTTGTAAGTTGATCGGTTGCATCACCATAGAATCCAGGTACATCAAATCCGTTAGCAGAGTCAGTATTATAAGTTTCACTTAAAGGACTGTCTGATAAAGATCTGCCACCTGCATAAACAAAGTTTGCATCTGTATCATTACCCCATGCATGAGTAGAACCCCAAGTTGGACTCATTAGCCAGTCCCCGTTTCCGTCTTCGAAGTCATCGTAGAATTCAGTAACTGAAGGAGATACGTAAACAGCCGCTTCATCACCTGAAATTATAGTAGTATATGAATCACTTGGATAATATGACTTTAATCTGTAGTAATGCATACCATCATTAGATCCGTCTCCAGGATATACATCAACATAACTTTCAGTTGTAAGTCCAGAAGCAATTTGTGCTCCGTCTCTAAACAATATATATTCAATATTTGCAACAGTACCTTTTGATGGATCATCCCAAGTAACTGTTACAGATCTGTTATCATTTAATGCGAATACATTTCTTGGAGCAAACCAACCACACTCAGTTCCGATCTCAACAACAGTTACGCCAGTTGCAGCCATACCTGAATAAGAAGTACCCCATTCCATTGTATGAGCACCTGGAGTATTAGTTCTGTCCCACGTATCCATCAAATAAACTGTTTGATTTGTACCTGTATTATCATATCCATATCCTGTCATAGAGTGACCTACAACATGAATAAGTACTGGATAACCTTTATCAATTTGAGCCATATAATCTTCAAATGTAAAACCTAAAGTAGTAGGACCTAGATCAGGATCATCAGTAGCATCGTTATAACCTAAAAAGTGCTGATTATAGTTCCAATCTACTGTGTAACCTTTTGCTTCCCAATATAGTTTTAAACCGTGAGCACCATCTCTTGAAGGTGGATCTGTCTCATCAGGTTTATCATACATTCTAGCACCATTACCGTAATTCCAAAATGTAGTACTTCCATCCATACTTTCCCAGTTATACCACTGGTTTGTACCCATATAATCTGCAGTAGAGTGATTATAACCAGCTTCGCTATATGCATGCTCAGTCCACAAACCATAGTATGGATCATCTTCTACTTCATAGTCAACCCAGTAGTCATCACCGTGACCTCTTTTATCTCTACCATCAACTCCCTGCTTTGTTGCCGCCATAGCGATCTGAGCAGTTCCTGGTTGTGAAGACTGACCATCCCAAATAACGTTACTCATTGGTGCTAATCCACCATTTACTGATGTAATACCACCAGTATAAGCATTTACAACACCTGTGTTATCGTAATAACCCGATACAATTGCTGTTGCTGTTGCTGTACATCCATATGACCAATCATATGCAGGCACATTATCAAGCCAAAATATTTCACCTGGCAACTTAGCATCTTTAGATGGCAAGTCTTTATTTTTTTCTGGCAATACTGCAGGTGGATAACCAGCAATTTTAGTCATAACTAATTGGTCTCCATTCTCATCGATCACATATTTCTTTTCGATCAACCCGTTTTTCTGAGCAATCAATCCGAATGCAACAAGAAGTAAAACTACAATTAGCAGTTTACTTTGATTTTTAAACATACACTCCTCCGTTTAGTTTTTTACTTTTCAATGCAAGTTATAATTTATCTTACAATTCTAACTTAATTATTTGTTTATAATACTTAAGATAATTAAAAATACCTACTACATTAATTTAAATATCTACTTAACCAATATCATTTTTTTTGTTATTCTTGCTTCAGGTGTTACTAGCGTATAATAGTAAACTCCACTGTTTAGTTTGGTAGCATCAAATTTTATCTTATGATATCCTTGCTCCAAATTTCCATTTACCAGTGAGGCAACCTTTTCACCTGCTACATTATAAACTGCCAAATTTACTTTTCCAGTTTCTTTATTGAAAAATCTAATAGAAGTTGCAGGATTAAATGGATTAGGGTAATTCTGGCATAATTGAGTTGTATTTGCGATGAACTCACCTTCATTTATTCCGGTAGGATCATTTGAAACAAACATTCTGAGATGGAACATACCATAATCATTGTTTTGCCATCCTTGCGAAGCTGTATATTCCCAAGAATGTGAGAGATCACCACCTTCATCCAAATACAAGAATCCACCGTTTATTTCAAGAGCAATCGCCACATGACCGGATATTCTGGTATCGTTTGTTGGGACATTAAGCACACTTACACCTGCTTTAAAATCAGCAGTACCTTCCAATGTCCCAATAACATTATTTGTCGGGACACCATCGAATTCGACTAACTTCCATGAAACAGTTTCATTATCTTCAAATCCCGCCTCGATCTTGTTAAGATAAAGTGATTCTTTTGTTCCAAAATTCCAATCCATTGCTGCTATCCAAGGTATTCCATTTCCATACGGTTCATCGGTATAAACTGTTCCCCATTCGATCCATTTTTCTTCGAACCAAATTGCATCAAATTCTTCTGTTGTAGTAGTGTTTAAATAAACTGAATTATCTGTTACTTTAACATACCAACTTCCTCTGGTATTCAGTATTTGTTCTGGAATTTCTCCGGTAAATGTATCATCACCATTATCGTTCATATTTACTTCTACTTCATCACCACCACCAATGGTATAATAAAGATTAGCACTCAAAATACCCGAATAATCAGTTGCTGTAATAGTAACCTCGAACGGTTCATTAGGTAAAGTTGCATTTCCAACAGCATCATGAATAATGACTAATGGAAGTTCACTAATACTGACATCGTCAATGTTTAAATACCTGTCAAGTTTGTATTCCTGAGTGAATCTATGTTTAAAAGCAATCCATATAAATTGACCATCATAGGAACTTAGATCAACTACTCTCTCAATCCAGGCTGTATCATCAGGTCCAGCTACTAGTGTTTCAACGAAAAGAGTATCAGACGAATTCACGATACTTGCGCTATCTCCTCCAACAGTTGAAACGAATATTTCATATTTATCCGTGAATCCTTCTGGACATTGTTGATTAATGTAATATTTTAATTTTGAAGCACCATTTACACCCCAAATAGGACTTACTAAGAAATCTTCAGTCTCATAAACTCCAAAATTGTTTTGTGCAGCCGATGTGATCGAATATGATCCACTATGGGCATTTGAACTTGTATTTGAAACAGTCCAAGGATAATCCCAATTTGACAAAGGGTATACTCCAGTTGTAAAAGAGCTCCACCCTTCGGGAAGTTCACCCCCTTCTTCAAAACCTTCATCAAAATTCACCTCACCCCATTCCGCAAAGAAATGCTGAGACTCAGTAATTATACCTTGAGGTGTATTATCAATAGTTTCGCACCAGTACTCGATAAATGTTCCCATTGGTTGACCTGGGATAGTTCCATAATACAACCAGTCCCATAATGGATCCGTATTTCTCGTCAATACGATCGTTTCCTCAGGTTGCTGAGTTACACCATCACTCAGTATGTAATGAACTTTTATATCACCAAATCCAATAAAATTCCATGACGCATCATATGTAGATGCATCATATGAATCCCATTGTGTGAAAATATTCTCATAAGGTGCAATAACACCTTCAGAGAAGATTGCTGATGGAGGATCATAAAGAAAATCAGTATAATTGTATAGCATGAATTCATCAAATAATAAAGCAGATTGCCCGTCAGAATTAAAGTGCCTTATTGCAATATAAACATTTGCTGTCCAAGCTGCCGGGAAAAATGGTTGCAGATTAATTTCGACCTCTTTCCAATCTGAAGATGTTAAAGTTTCCTCATAAATCTTAACAAAAGAAGCTGTGTCAGTATCAGTAAATGATATCAACAGTTCAAAATGCTCTGCATAATTTATAGGATCTTCAGCTGCAAACTTAATATTAAGTATTGGATAATTTGTTGCAGAATATTTTTCGACATAAATCTGAGGTGAAATTATAAAATTATCAGGAGTTAGGCCTGCACTAACTGATTTTGCTGCATAAGTACCTGAGTATGCTAATGAATCAGTTATCTCCCAATTATTTGCATCTCCGTCAAGATCATAAAGTGTCGTTCCATCGAGAACACCACCCTCAAAATCTTCAAAAGCCCAAACTTCTGCAAAAAGATTGTATGATAGAACAACAATCAACATAAGTAAAATTTTTCTCATTACTTCCCCTCTATTTTATTTTCAACATTTCATTAGGCACGATTATAGCGTAATAGTAAAAATATATAATATTAATCATATTTCGGCAATAAAAAAAAATAAAAAAAAACATATTTACATAGCTATGTTTCTACATAAACTAAGTATCTTATTTAAATTCATCGATACTACCCGAAAAGTTTTGGTAGGTCAAGTATTAGCTTTGGGTATTTGAAAAGAACTTTTGTAAATACTTTTATCAATGTTCTTCTTTTAAACGGCTTAGAGTTTAGGTCTTCTGTAATTCTATTCAAAATTTCGTTATCAATATTTTCAATAATACCTTTAATTATATAGAATTTATGATTTGATTTACCCTGTTTTTTATCCCATTTTTTATCGTATTTAAGTAAAAATTTTCCACTAAGATTATTCTTATCAATTGCATCTCTTGCTACTTCTGCAGAGATTTTTCCGGCTTTCATGGCATTGATTATGCCACCACCTGATATTGCATTTGTTTGATGTGCGGCATCCCCTACGAGCATTACTCCATTACCTGAAATCTTTTCCAGAGTTTCACCACAGATGACTCCACCACAGGTAGTATTGATGATAGATCCTCCAGCAAAATTTTTATCGATAAAGTCATCTAAGTATTTTACCGCCTTCTTCTTCCTGGAATATTCCCCGTTTATTCCAAGTCCGATATTTGCAGTTCTTTCACCTTTTGGAAATACCCACAAATAACCTGTAGGTGCTACTTCCTTTCCAAAGTAGAAATCCATTCTATCTTCTGCAACATCAATATCCGACATAGTATATTGTACGCAGGATTCAATGTCATTAAATTTAGGCGTTGTGTTAATACCTGCCCATCTTCCGACCCTTGATTCAACACCATCTGCCGCTATGACAATTTTAGATAAGATTTCGTATTCTTTTCCTTGATAAAGAAACTTGATTCCTTTTACAAAATCGTCTTCAATTATCAAACCAATAACATTTGCCATAGTAACAACCGTTGCTCCAGCCAAAGATGCTATTCGCCCCAATTCTGCATCGAAATATTTTCTATCAAGAACTGCTGCTTCACTCTCATGATTCAAATCAAGAACCTGACCATTTGGAGCTACAAATCTGATCTTGTATTTTTTTCGGTATCTTTTTACTATTTCATGATCTTTGTCAAAAAATTCCAATAAACCAGCAATTCCTACTGCTTCCCCACATCTTACCGGCAGACCTATCTCTCTATCCCTTTCCAATAAAAGAACTTTCAATCCTTTGTCAGCTGCCTCTTTTGCCGCTACTGATCCTCCAGGACCGGCCCCAACAACGATAACATCATAACTATCTTGAAATTTCATATGTTTCCCAATTGATTTTATTTACTAATGCCGACCTGATCCAGCATATAAGCATACTTCATCGCTAACTCATCATAATAATCATATCTTCCGGATGAACCACCGTGACCTGATGTTGAAATTTGAAGCAAAATAGTGTTATTATCTGTCTTGGTATCTCTAAGTTTTGCAACCCATTTAGCAGGTTCCCAATAATTTACTCTTGGATCATTAAAACCAGCAGTTACATATATATTTGGGTAATTTTGCTCTTTAATATTTTGATATGGGCAATACGATCTGATATAATCGAAATAAAATTTATCCTTTGGATCACCCCATTCATCATACTCTGAAACTGTAGCTGATAATGATGGATCAGACATAGTGTTGATGACATCTAAAAAAGGTACTTCCAAAACAGCAGCTTTAAAAAGCTCAGGTCGCATATTTAAAACTGCTCCTACCAATAATCCGCCTGCGCTAGCTCCCTCAATTATTAGTTTATCACTTGAGGTATATTTTTTTGTGATTAAATGTTCTGCACAGGCGATGAAATCCTTAAAAGTATTTTTCTTGTTCAATAATTTTCCATCTTCGTACCATTTCTCACCATTTTCTCTCCCCCCTCTCACATGAGCAAGCGCAAACACAAATCCTCTATCCAACAAACTAAGCTTTGATGAAGAAAAATATGGATCATTCGAATCACCATAAGCTCCATAACCATAAAGTAAGAGTGGGTTTGAGCCATCGTTTTTAAATTTATCTCTGTTATATACTAATGATATTGGTACTTTTGTTCCGTCTGATGACCTGGCAAATATTTTCTCTGATTTGTATTTGATACGATCATATCCACCGATAACTTTCTGCTGTTTTAAGAATTCTTTCTTCCCTGTTTTCATATCATAGTCTACAATTGAATAAGGTGTTGTCATTGACTCATAGATATATCTTAGTTTTTGACTCTTAAAATCAGGATTCCATGACACGCTGATACTGTAAACTTCCTCGTCAGATGTAATTTCTTTTCCATTAAGTGATTTATAATCCAAGACCCTTATCGTTCTTTTCCCATTTTTCACTTCTGTAACAACCAAATGATCTTCAAATAATTCATAATCTTCTAAATAAACATCTCTTTTATGTGGAATAAGATCTTTCCATTTACCTGAATAAGGAGAATATTCGTCAGCTGTCATTATCTTAAAATTCTTAGCCCTACCTTTATTTGTCATAATGTAGAATTTATTATCATGATGTTCTAAATAATATTCAATTCCTTCTTTTCTTGGTATTACTATACTAAAAATTCCCAGAGGATTATCTGTTGATAGATATCTCATTTCTGATGTAGTTTTATTTGCAGTACCTATCAAAAAATATTTTTTATCCTTAGTCTTGCTGATCCATACATAGAATGACGGATCATCCTCTTTGTAAAGCAGCTTGTCATCTTCAAGTTTCGTTCCGATTGTATGCCTAAATATTTTATCGGTACGTTCATTTTCTTTATTTGTGGTAGCATAATAAATATTCCTGCTATCATTTGACCATTCCACATCATCTACCATTTCGATAATAACAGGCATTGTTTTTCCATACTTAAGATACTTTATGTACAGAGTATAGTGTTCATCTCCAGTAGTATCTAAAGTATAAGCTAGAAAACGATGATCAGGGCTGATCCTATATGTTCCAAGTTCTAAATATCTATGCTCTTTGGATATTTCATTTAGGTCTATCAATATTTCCTCTTTTGAGGTTTTATCATCCAATTTTCGGCAATAGACTGAATACTGTTTTCCTTCAACTTCTCTGGAATAATAGAAATAATTGTCCAGCTTTACAGGTACACTTATATCGGTTTGATCTATTCTGCCAATTATTTCGTTGTACAGCTTCTTTTTAAAACCGGCTAATTTACTTAATTTTTTTTCTGCAAATTTGTTTTCTTCTTTAATGTAATCAAATACTTCTTTATTCTTTCTTTCTTTATCTTTTAACCAAGCATAATTATCTTTAATTAAATAGCCATGAATATTCGTCTCTGTCAGTTTCTTTAAAGCTACCGGATAGTCAACTTTCACTTCATCGATCATTTTATCCTTTTCCAAAGTTACTTCTTGAGTGGAACAAGAACTTAAAACAATTATTAATGCTAGGGTAATTGAAAATATCATTAAGTATGATTTTTTCATAAGTTCTCCTTTATTATATATGAGAAAGAAGTTAAATGATTCTATAATTTCAGTCAATAGTATTATTTTTTCTTTTTTGTTGTGATTTCAATTACATTTTTTTTGAATTTTGTATATTAATGAGGTTAAAAATATTACTTGACAAGGCATGAACAACATTTTAAATTCACTTTTGCTTCGTTATATAAAGATAAAAATATACAAGTTCTACAAAATAAAATGTTAAAATAATAAAGGAGTCAATCATGACAAAAAGAGTTTTTAATTTTTCAGCAGGACCAGCAGTACTTCCTGAAGCTGTTCTTCAAGCAGCAGCTGATGAGATGTTGAACTTCAACAATTCGGGAATGAGTGTGATGGAATTAAGTCACCGTTCAAGTTGGTATCAAGCAGTTATCGACAGTGCTGAGGCAGGATTAAGAAAGCTGATGAATATCCCTGAAAATTACAAAGTTCTATTTCTTCAGGGAGGAGCTTCACTTCAGTTTGCAATGATACCAATGAATCTTATGAAAAATAAGAAAGCTGACTATGTAAATACCGGTGTTTGGTCAAAAAAAGCAATCGCAGAAGCTAAAAGATTTGGAGAAATTAAAATCGTTGGTGATTCTTCAGACAAAACATTTTCTTATGTTCCTGAACTTGACCCATCTACTTTTACTAAAGATGCTGATTATTTTCATGTGACTCCTAACAACACGATTTACGGTACAAAGCTTATGAATGTACCTAACACAGGAAATGTTCCGGTTATCGCCGATATGTCTTCAAACATTCTTTCTGAAGAATTTGACATGACAAAATATGGAATGATCTACGGTGGAGCTCAAAAAAATATCGGTCCTGCCGGAGTAACATTTGTAATTATTAGAGAAGATCTAATCCATGACAACCCTGAAGTTCCAACAATGCTGAATTACAAGACTCACTCAGATGCTGGTTCTATGTTCAACACTCCTCCAACATGGGGAATTTATATTCTTAAACTTGTTTTTGATCACATGCTTAAACTTGGCGGAGTTAAGTACTACGGAGAATTGAACAAGAAAAAAGCTAAACTAATTTATGACGCAATCGATAATTCAAAGCTTTTCAAGGCTCATGTTCAAGCTGAAAAAGACAGATCATTAATGAATATTCCTTTCTTCACTGATTCAGATGACCTAAACAAAAAATTCTTAAAAGAAGCTGAAGAGTTAGGTATGGTTAACTTAAAAGGTCACAGAAGTGTTGGCGGAATGAGATCAAGCATCTATAACGCAATGCCTATTGAAGGTTGTCAGAAGCTTGCAGATTTCATTATAAAATTCGATAACGAGAATTCTTAAATTTGGAGGTTGAAATGTCAAAAACTATTTTAGTGGCAACGGAGAAACCTTTTGCACCTGCAGCAATTGAAGAAATGAAAATTGCAGTAGCTAAACACGATGGGTATGAACTAAAGCTTCTTGAAAAATATACAGAAACATCTGAATTATTAACAGCTGTAAAAGAAGCTGATGCTATGATAATTAGAAGTGATAAAGCAACAAAAGAAGTTATTGATGCAAGTGACAGGTTAAAAGTTATTGTTAGGGCTGGTGCAGGATATGACAATATTGATCTTGCTGCAGCAACAGAAAAAGGTGTTATCGCAATGAATACTCCGGGTCAGAATTCTAACGCTGTTGCAGAACTTGCTTTTGGAATGATGGTTAATATTGCTAGAGGAAAATTCAACGGTAAAGCAGGTACTGAACTTAGAAATAAGAAGATCGGTATTCATGCTTATGGGAATGTTGGTAAATATGTAGCTCAGATTGCAAAAGGATTTGGCATGGAAGTTTTTGCTTTCGATCCTTTTGTTGATGATTCTGCTATAAAAGCTGACGGTATCACTCCTTTAAGTTCAGTTGAAGAACTTTACTCTACTTGTCAGTATGTTTCATTACATATTCCAGCGAATGATAAAACAAAAAATTCAATTCACAAAGGTTTGTTAAAATCTATGCCTAAAGGTGCCGTTTTAGTTAACACTGCGAGAAAAGAAGTTGTTTGCGAAGAAGGATTAAAGATCACTTTAGCGGAAAGAGAAGACTTTAAATATTTATCTGACATTGCTCCTGTTTGTGCCGATGAACTGGTTGAAAAATTCGGTGACAGAGTATTATTCACTCCTAAGAAAATGGGTGCTCAGACAGCTGAGGCTAATATAAACGCGGGTGTTGCAGGTATTGAGCAGATAGTTGCGTATTTTGAGAATGGAGATACTACTTTTCAAGTAAATAAGTAGATCTGAAGTTTTTCAAAGTTGTAAAAAAAGCGATCAAATGATCGCTTTTTTTTATTTGGGAATTGTTATATTTTTAACCCAATTTTTTACAGCTGCTAACTGTTCTTTATTAAAAAAGAAATTTTCGGATTCTGTATCATTTTTAAATTCAAGTTGTATACTTTTACTCTTATTCAAGTCTGCAATAATTCTTTCATTTATTTTAAAATAATCTATTTTTCTAAAAATATTGGAATTTTGTGTTTTTACATCGTAGCTATTATAAGAGCCTCCAACTTCTATAATGTTACTCTTGGCATCAATAATAAGATTCAAACTCGTAAATTCATTTTTGATTTTTGGGCAGAATTTCCCAATAATATACCATGAAATATTTTGAGGATTCTTTGTTTGGTTAAAAGAAATAAGATCTTCTTCAAGGTTATTGTGAAATGCGATAATACTTTCTACAGTTTCTACACCTGTATCCGGATCCATGAATTTATTTAATTTAATATTGCTGTTTGTTGTTGCACAGCTAAATAAAAACAATGTTAAAAATAAAGACAATATAATCTTATACATTAAAACCTCTCCCCCCAAGATTAGTTTAGTTATCAGGATACGATAAATAAATTAAATTTACAAGTTATTTTTTCAGATATATTAATTTCGTAATAATCAATTGAATTTTTCACATCTCTTTGTTATTATTCCTTTGCTAAATATAATGAAGAGAGAATAAATGACAATGATAAAGAGCATATCAATATTACCTGA
>JAQICF010000197.1 GCA_027858795.1 Candidatus Delongbacteria bacterium
GTTAGAACAATCTAACAGGAGGGAATATGAAAAAGTTTTTCTCATTAGTTCTGATTCTTCTAGCGTTGGCATTGCCATTGAATGCATCTGTTCCTGCATATACTGACTGGGAATGGCAAATTGACCACTGGGTTTATACTGGTGAAAACCCATATCCGCCACCACTACCGCCACCTGCACCACCTGAAATTGGATAAGGAACTAAAAGGTCATGCAATGAAGCATGACCTTAGCTAAAGTAAATACTTTAATATAGATGCAGTCGATGATAAGAGAGTTTAGGAAACAGAAGGAAAGTGAGAAATGGCATTACAGTGAAAAATGCAGAAAGTGGCCTTTGGAAGATTATGATATATGGTATGGGGATATTCCACCAAATTGTAGGGAGTTGTGTAATGAATGCTATATGAAAGAAACTGAAAAGAGAAAAAGGAGTGAAAAATGAGTCGTATTACAGCAGACGGAAAAACGATAATGAAACAGGCACATCAGACAGCAAGTGTTTATCTTGCTTCTGCAATTAAAGAAATTGATAAAAAGTTTGGTAGAAATTATGCGAAAGAAAATCCGAGTCTTGTTGCTTCTTTTATGAAAGTAGCAGCATCCGATGCGAATTCAGTCACTACAGCTCAAGTAATTGCTGAAGCAATTGAAGAAGTAGCAGAAGCATTGAAAAATAAAAATTAAAAAGGGGAATAATATGAGCGTAACAATTAGTGATTTGAAGCTTATTGCAAGGAATGGTGGAGGTATGATTTTGGATGCTAAAAAAATCCAATCTTCAGATTTGAAATTAATCGTTAGAAATGCAAGTGAAACTCAAGCACAAATAACTTTGAAAAATCCACAGGTATTGAGTGTAAGTGATATAAAGTTGATTTCTTCAAATGCAAAAGGCTGTGTAGTTTTTGATTTTTATGATTAAGTGAGAACTTTAATACATAAAATATTAATAACTTACGTGAAGACAAAAAATAAAATCAATGCACTGAAACTTCAAAAATGTTATATTGTAAAAAATATAATTTTGTAGGGGAGAAATAAAAATGAAGAAGATAATACTGTTGGTTTTGATAATAACAACCATCCTGTCAGCACAAATATGGACTAGAACCGGACCATATTCCGCACATGTTTTAAGTCTTGCTGTTGCACCGTCAGATTCAAATATTATTTATATTGGTACACTTGGAGACGGTGTTTATAAAAGTACAGATATGGCTGAAAACTGGATAAAATGCCCGACTGAAAATCTGCCTGAATGGTCTGATTCACTTTACAATTCACCTACATTACCATGCTGGTGGTTTGGTGAGAACTATCCTGTAAATGATATAGCTATTAACCCATTTAATTCAGATCATGTATGGATCGGTTTTGGAAGTAAAGGATTATATGAGAGTGTTGACGGTGGTAGCAATTGGCAAAAAGCAGATCCAAGTTTACCTGATTCTTTAGATGTTGATTTTATTCATATAAATAGTGACAACTCGGATAAAATTTTTATAGGAGCAGGTAATCATAATTATGTTACAAATCCACCATTAGAAAATGGGGGACTTTATTACACAAATGACGCTGGTTTAAATTGGTCAATAATTGATAGTGTACCTAATGGATCAACATATGGTATTAGCGGAATTAGTATAGAACCGAAAAATGAAGACCATATATTGATAGGTGTAAGCAGTTCAGGTGAACCGGATTTTTCTTGGGGATTGATGGAAAGTATGGATAGCGGTACTAATTGGAATATTTTAACTGAGGAATACACTTATTATGACATATCTATAAATCCATTAAACAATCAGAATTTATTCAGCATAGTATATACAGGTTATATGGATTACTATCTTGCTGAATCAAATGATGGAGGTATTACATGGACTCCTGATTATACTGAGGATTGGGTAACAAGTTTATATGCAGATAAAGAATTTAATCTATATGCTGCAGAAGGTTGGGAAAATACTTTTGATGGTAATGTTAAGAAAAGCACGGATGCAGGGGATTCATGGACTTACATAGATACACTCTGTGCAGGGAGAGGAGTGAATCTTCGGAATCGTTGTGAGACAAATTATTCAAATATGGATAATATATTTTTTGGTACATACTGCGGAACTTATAAATCGAATGACGGTGGGTTAAATTGTGAACTCAAAAATAAAAATATTTTCAATTCATATATTAAAGATATAGAAATTAATCCGATCAATAATGATATAGTGTATGTTGGGGGATATCAGGGATTGTGGAAAAGTAATGATGGTTGTGTATCATGGAATATGGTTAATGATGAGAATATATATGCCATTAAGTACGATCAAACTAATCCCGACACACTATATTACTGTGGGCAAAATTTAATGAGAAGTATTGATGGAGGTAATACGTTTCGAGATATTAAAGGTGATTTACCTAATTTATTATTCTGGGATATAAAAATAAACCCTATTGATAAGAATAAGTTGTATGTTGTTGCATCAAATGCTTACGGAATGTACATATATAGGAGTACTGATTTTGGTGATACATGGGATTTGATTCTTTTTAGTAATTTTATTAGTTATCCATTTATTACAATTGATCCAATCAATCCTGACACATTATATTATGAGAAATCTAGAAGTGTTGATGGTGGTGATAATTGGGAAAAAGTCTTTTCAAATGAAGTAATAGGAATCCATCCTCAAAACTCAAATACAATTTTTTGCTCTGACAGGAATACACTTCAGGTTTCATATGATTGGGGTAAAACATTTAATGATTTAGATACTTATTCAAACTGGACAGCACCTGTACCAGGGATTGGGAAGCTAGCATTTGATAAAGTAAATCCTGATATCATGCTCTATTGTACACCAAATAATGGAATTCATCATAGTAGTGATGGAGGTAAAAACTGGTATGTCCTTGATGGGAGTTATGAGAAAAGAACATTAGACGCAATCCCTGTCCCGAATGAAGATAAGGTATATATCGCAACTCATGGAGATGGAGTATGGGTGGGAGAGAATATATCTTTAGGAATTGACAATGAACAATTGACAATTGACAATTATAAATTGGAACAAAATTATCCTAACCCTTTCAATCCTGTAACAGAGATAGAGTATTCTTTAAAAAATTCAGGGTTTGTAAAAATATCTATATTTAATTCAGCAGGACAATTGGTTGTTAATCTTGTTAGTCAGAAAATGTTCAAAGGTAATCACAGAGTAAGCTTCAATGCTGAAAATTTGAATAGTGGGATATACTTTTATCAACTGTCTGTTGATGGAATAAATCTTGGATCAAAGAAAATGTTGTACCTAAAGTAGGTAGGTGTACAAAATATTCCTTATAAAATGAAGATCCTGAATCAAGTTCAGGATGACAAAAAAAAGGAGGTGATCGATGGCAAATTAAACTAAGAAGTACCGTAGGCTACCCGGAAAGTAAAATACGGAATAATTAAGTATAAGTTACTATCTTCACCTCCCGTATTAATATAAGGTAAAAAGGTAAGTAACTTCAACTAGAAAATTTAATGTAGGAGAAGAGTTATGAAGTTACTGAAATTACAAGTAATTATTGCATTTGCATTACTGACTTTATCAGTATTGTCTTATGCTGAAACAATCACTTTAAATAACCGTGAATACGAAAAAATAAACGATCAGTGGTATCAAATTGAGGGTTCTGATCAATACCTTGTGAATACTTCTGTCATAACAGTTAAATTCAATCCGGATATTTCCGAATCACAAATAAATACAAAATTAACTGAACTTGGTTGTACTGCTTTAAGGACAAATATTCTCGGTTATATGGATATTGAGATACCCAGTGGTGTTGATCCTCTTGAGATAGTACAGGAGTATATCGGAACTAGTATAGTCGATGTGGCTGAACCAAATACAATCGGAGAATATATAGCAGAATCTGATGATCCTCTATTTAGTAATCAGTGGTATCTTGGTAGTGAAGCATCATCTTATGGGATAGATGCTGTAAATGCCTGGGATATCGAGACAGGGAATCCTAATGTGCTGGTTGCAGTATTGGATAGTGGTTCTGATATTCTTCATGAAGATCTTGAAAATAATATATGGGTAAATCCTGGTGAAGATCTTGACGGAGATGGTGTTGTTTGGGATATGGACGATATAAATGGTATTGATGACGATGGTAACGGATATGTAGATGATATTACTGGTTGGGATTTTGGGAGTAATAATAATGATGTTACTGGATCATTCTATCATGGTACGCATGTTGCTGGAATTGCAGGAGCAACCACAAACAACAAAAAGGGAGTAGCTGGAGTAGCTGGAGGTTGGAATAGTGATAAAGGATGTGGTATGATGATCGGAGGTGTTGGAGATTCAAGTCCTAATGGAGCTATCCTTGATGATGCAATTTTGTACGCTGCTATGAAAGGTGCTAAAGTAATAACAATGAGTTTGACTGTAGCACCATCTACTGCAATTGATGATGCTATTGCTGTTGCAAGAAATAACTATAATTGTTTTATCGATTGTGCATCGGGTAATGGCTATTCTAGCAGTATATCTTATCCTTCAAGCAATCCAAATGTTGTTGCAGTTGGTGGAACTGATGGAGGTTCCAGAGCATCTTTTTCAAATTATGGAGACGGCCTAATGGTTGTCGCACCTGGAGTTGATATATGGAGTTCAAGAATTGGAAATACTTATGGTACAGGTGGTGGCACTTCATATGCTGCTCCACAGGTTGCAGCAGTTGCAGGATTAGTCGCTTCCAGATATCCTGAATTTACTAACAAGGATATAGAAAAAGTAATTTGCTTAACTGCTATGAAATTGCCTTATGATTTTAATCAGATAAAAGAATATGGAACTTGGAATAATGAAGTAGGTTACGGTAAGCTTAATGCTGATAGAGCTTTAGGTTATACAGGAATAGTTGATAAGTCAAAAGAGTTGGTCGAAGGTAATTATTTTTATGGTACAGATGTGAATATTTCTAATAGTGCTTCTTTAACTTGTGATCTAGATTCTAGGACGTACCTATTTGAGAATAGTAGGTACTGTCAAGAAAATTGTGTCTGAGATCATTCTAACATCATATCAAGTTTCTCTCTACTGGATGAAAAAGCTGTTACAGGATACGAATAAGTTTTCTCTTCAAAACCCATTAA
>JAQICF010000236.1 GCA_027858795.1 Candidatus Delongbacteria bacterium
CGTTAGCAGACAGATTTTGGAGTTAATATGCTTATACATACAATTTTACCAACTTAAAAGGAGTCAGGCATAAATGAAAAAAATAAGTTTTATCATAATTATTATCTGTTTACTGGTCATGGTCAGTTGCGGGCAAAAAAAGAACTATACTATTGAAGTAAAAGATGATGTTGAAATTATCACCAACAAAAATATAGAATCATCACCAGACTTGCAGCTAAATTTAAAACTGATCAGTGAAATATCTCTTGATAAGCTTGTGTTGCCAGATAGTATCCCGACTATCGAAACTTTTTACATGACTACTCTTGATGATGATGGCAATATCTACATATCTGATTTTAGAAGAAGTGTTATCTATAAGGTTGATAAAGCCGGCAATTATCTAACAAATTTTCATCAAAAAGGTCAGGGTCCTGGAGAAAGCCTCATCATAAACGATATGAAAATCATTCAAGATTCCGTATTTGTTTTTGAAGAATCAGGTAAAACATCAGTCTTTACCAGATCTGGTAATTTTGTGAGGCAGCTTAGATTATTAGATAGTAAGTACACAAATTTTCAGATAATTATTTCTGATAGTAATATTTGTAGTTATTCCAGAAACTTAACATTTGATAGAGAAGAAAAAAAACAAAATACAACTCTTGGAGTGTATCTTCTTGATAAAAATAATCTTGAAAATTATTCAGAAATATTGGAAATTAATTCAACGGAAGATTTAAATAATTACCGATACCTAATGCAAAATGAACAAAGACGATTCTCTTTTTACAAGGGACAAATATATGTTGAAGATTTAAATTTTGATAAATATGCTATTGATGTATATGATCTCAAAGGGGAAAAAATTAAAAGAATAGAGAAACAGACAAGAAGGATCCCTTGTTCAGATAAATTTAAAGCAGATGTTAAAGAAAAGGATGAAAAAGTTACATGGGTTAAATTTAAAGCTGATTATATGAAACAGATACTAATGATGTATGTAGATAAAAATGGTAATCTGTGGATCAAACCCGCTATTGAGGGTCTGGAATTTGATCATCAATACTTTGATATTTTCAATTCGGAAGGAGTATTTCTTAAAAGAATTAAATTTCCATTACCTGATAGTTTCAAGTGGTTGAGTTTCGAAAAAAACAAACTGATCGCCAGAGATTCGGAAAATTGCGTAGTGAAAGTTTTTGATTACGAATTTTTAAATTATTAAACAAAAAGTGGGTAACCATTATTGAATCAAGCGAACTCGAAAATCCAACTGCTAACATTGGCAAAATGACTTGAACTCCCGTGTTGACTTAGCAAATCACTTTTTGCCATAACCGTTATAAAATAATTGATTTGGCTTTTTTAGATCTTTTAAGTAATTAATTTCGAATTAACATACGTAGGCAACTAAGAATGATACTTATAGTCCGTGGTATTATAGGCAACATTCTTGTTATATTATAGCTATGAAAAATACTTATTCAAATAATGATCGTTCGCTTTTAAAAAAACTCGGAAAAAAAATCAGAGTATATCGTAGTAAAGCAGGATTGTCTCAAGAACAATTAGCTTTATTGTGCGATCTTGACAGGACATATATTGGGTCTGTTGAAAGAGGAGAAAGAAACATTGCTTTTATTAATCTTAACAAAGTATCACTTGCCTTAAATATATCTATATCTGAATTGACGGATTTCACAAATGAATAAAGAATTTAAAATTCCTCCAAAGAACAAAAACGACTTAACACCTCCAGAGAGATTAGCTGAATTATTAAGTTGTCTTATAGGTACAAAATTTAATCTTACTCGGAAAACCCGGACAGATGGTTCTAATGTTAGAAAGCTTGTTGCTTCAACATTAGAAAAAGGTCATTTGCCTACGCCTGCAGGTACCGATGAATATGAAATCATGCCACCAAAAAATAAAGGTATTCCTAAAATTACAAGAGAATTTGTAGATACATATACAATTACTAGTGGGAAAACTTACAATTTGCAAGTTTGGAACAGGATACCTGCAAGTAAAACTTTACTTATTAGACTTGAAGGCTCTCAGAGTTTAAAATGTAACGATGTTCGTTTTATTTTTGTTAGAATTAATACTGAAAACAATTTAATTGATTCAATTATTATACTTACACCTGAATATATTGAAGCTAAATTCGGTAAATTTGGGAAACCAACTATAAAACATCAATTGCTCATTTCATCTAAAGTTAGAAATGAAATTTATGAGAGTGAAGATAAGATTCTATTTTTTCCTGACTCAAGTAAACTATCGTACCTACTAAAACATACTTTTGAACCACCACAAAATGATATGGTGTCTGATCCTGCTGCAATGGATATTTTCTCATTACAATTGATAAAAGAACGTGTTGCGAAAATATTAATTGGTGAAAAATTGGATTCAGGTGCAACAAAAAATAGAGGGCAAGCTTTGGAAAGAAGAGTGCTTGAACTATTAGGATATTCTGATTTCGAAAGCAAGCAATTATATGGAGGATTTCCAGATATACGAAATCAATTACTTGAAGTAAAAGTACAGGACTCACCTACTGTTGATTTAGGTAAATATTCTCCTGAATTTGAAGAAATTCTTATTGAAGATTTAGGTATCACAACTCATGATGTTCGCTATTTAATCGTATTAACCGACCCTAAGACAGAAATAATTGAAGGCATTATTTTAGCACCTGGAGAAAAATTAGGTGAAGTGTTCTCATATGTAAGCGATCAAAGTTACAAATGTCAACGATCTATACCTATCGAATTCTTTGATTCTCATTCAGGCAAATCTGTTTTTAATCCAGATTAAATACAGGTTTAGTGTTATACGCTTGAGCAACAACAACCTCAAGTCTTTCAAGTAGCTCTTTTGAAACAACTTCTTGATCATTAATTTCTTTAACGGTTTCTATTATAATTTGAGATTCTTTAGAATTAATATCCGGTAAAGGATAATTCTCAACATATTGAGAAATATAACGCCTACGTCCTGAATAAAGTTTATTGTTAAATACTAAATCATGATATCTTGTCATTAGTTTAGAATTGGCAATTCCCTGAATTAATAACAGCAAATCTTTATCTTCTTCCTTTTCTGCTACTATCCAGTAACAATTACCATTAACTATTTTACCAGTTTCATCAAAATAGAATCTTGGTTCTAGGCTTATATCTGGAAAAACTAATTTTGGATATTTCCATAGTGTAGGATTATGTGGCACCCAAATTTCATACCATTTTCTACCAGCTTCTATAAGATATTTTCGGTTTTTTAACTTTTCTTCATGAATTTCAAAATACTCTTTAGCTTTTGGGTATTTTTCAAGTGATATAGTGTGCTTTTTCCCATTTATTGAGTAATGAGGATAAAGAACTTTTAGATTAATTTTATAGTTTATTTTCCATGGTTCTAAATTCTGTTGCGAAATCAAATCTTTAAGTAATTCAACTTCTGGTTTGACAATATCTTTTGTGTCCCATTTGTTACTTATAAATACTTTATCCGCGGTTGTTTTTATTCCGACTCTAACTTTAAAATGATCTTTAACTTGAGAGTTGGATTTACTTTTAATTTCAGAAATCCATATAGCTTCATCTTTTGAAAGCATTGACCATGTATTTTCTTTAGTATTTCCTAATTTGAGAATGCCTGTTGATTTTTTGTAGCGCTTACTATCAACTTTAAAATAACCATCCTTTTCTGAGTTAAGTATTTCAAAAACAGATTTTTTTGTAATTAATTTACCTTTATAACCATTCAATTCCTCATAAATCTTATAGAATTTACTCATAAAATTTTTGTGGTTAGTTTTCTTTCTGCCGATAAATATTGCAGGTAAAACGGCTGCATCAAAGAGTTTAGTATCACCTAAATCAATAACTTCTAGTATTTCATAATTTTCGGAAAGATACTTACGAACACTCTCACCACTTTTTGTTGATAAATATCTATTTGAGGTAATTACACCTATAATACCACCTTTTTTCAAAGCATGCGTCATTGCGATTAAAAATGGATAATATAAATCAACACGTCCTTTTAAACCATATTTCTTAGAAAGTAATTGTGCTTTACTCGAGCCTAGTACTTGAGTTCTCACATAAGGTGGATTTGCTATAATTAAATCTGCAAATTCATTGTAAATACTATTATTACCCTCAAATAGAGATAATTGTTTCTTTTTTAAATCAATAACTTCAAGAAAATCTGATAAAATAAGATTGGCATTTAAGCGATTATTAATTTGAATATTCTTTTTTGCGAGGTCTAAATATTTATCATTAGAATCAAAACCATACAGTTCGAAATTATTATTTTTTTTCTGTAGAACATCGCTCATAGCCATTAACAATTCTCCATCACCACAAGCAGGGTCTAGTACTTTGATATTATTAGATTTTTGGTATGTATAGATTTTTTCAGCAAGGAAATTTGCTAAATCTTTTGGTGTAAAAGTTGCACCTGTTTGTTTTATTACATCAACTTGTTTGCTCATGAAAAGAAAGATACTTATAGTCAACATCTAAGTCAAGTGAATTTTAATAAAAATTGAATTGTATAATAGCAATACGATTCTTATTATATTAGAGGTAAAAGCAAAAGCCAAATCAACAATTTATAACATTGGCAAAATATCAATGGGTTACTTGGTCATTTAACTCGCTCTACCCCACTGCTTTTTGCCATATCCGTTGTAAACTTCCACAACTATGGCAAAAAGGCACCAACGAAATCATATATCAGTCCGAACGACTTTCACAATTCAACTACACTTGACCATTTACACTAATTTTCATACTTTACTACATAAATCATAAATAAAATTCACGGAGGGAAAAATGAAAAAGTTTTTAGTATTATTCATTATTTCAACAATGATCCTTATTGGATGCGGTGGTGGGACAAAAGATACAGCTGCTACTTCTGATAAGAAATCCGAACCGGTAAAGAAAGTTAAAAAAGAGACTGTCGTCACAATGAAAATTGGCGAAGATGAACTGAAATTTCGAAAGGCAAGTTTTATAAGCGCAGCAATGACACCTGCAGACAAAACGACAAAATATTCTCTTTACGGAAAACTCGAAGGCGGCGACGAAACAGACCTTTACATCAAGTTTGATTCAGCAGTAAAAGGAGAACCGCAGGAAGCATATATTAACCTGCAAAATAAACTTCAAAATTATGAGATCTTAAAATCTGAGCTTATTCTTGAAAACTTCGAAGACAGAAAGCATGCAGTAACGGCGGTAAGAGCAACTTTCTCAGGTCAGCTTAAGAAAAATAATGAGAACGGATTCCCTACAGGTGATCCGATAGATTTTACTGGAACATTTGAAAAGTAAATTCAAGTTGAATAATTCAACTTGCAGGAGAACACAATGAAAAGAATTACACCGTTATTTCTCGTAATCACAGTCATATTTTTAGGTTGTGGTGGTGGAGCAAAAGATGACAATGCCAATACAGCAGATTCAAAAATACAAGTCACCGAAGAAAAAAAAGTTGCACAAGAAATGACCGTTGAAAAATATGCCAAAATGGATTTTGAACTGGCATCAATGTTAATGGAAAAGCACTACGATAAATTAAAGGGTAAAGAATACGAAGAAGTCAAAGATATTTATTATAAATTTCTAGAAGACAAAGCTTCAATCTATAAAAAGTATAACATTACTGATCCTCAGGATAATTCTAATTGGGCACGAAAAAATAAGGTTAAACTAAAAGCATACAGAGAAGCACATCCTGAGATAAATTATTTCAAGAAGTATCCTGATTTCAAAGAAGCAAATATTGTTATTTATAATTTAGCAAGAGCGGAATATAACTCAAAAAAAACAGAGGAGTAATACAATGAAACGTATTCTACCATTATTGTTGGCGATCACGATCATATTTATAGGTTGTGGAAGCGGATCAGAGAAAGCAAACTCTCCAAAACCAAAAGTTAAAAAATCAGCTAAAGAAGAAAAAATCAAATTAACCACTGAAAGATATTGTATGATCTATAAAGAGAAAGATAAATTGTTAATAGAAACTTATTGGGAACAATTTAAAGGAAAGAAGTATGAAGATGTGAAAGATATCTATGCTAAATATGTAGATGAAGATAAAGCTATTGACATAAAGTATAAAATAGGTAGATGGGATGCGTTAAGTTCTTTTTTTAGAGGGCATTTTAAAGAAATTAGTGAATACAGAGCTAATGATCCTGAGTACATTGAATATCCTGAAATGAAGGATGCAAAACAGTTACTAACTGAATTTGCATTTGCAAAAGCTAAAGAATAAATGGATGATAAAAAATAAATGTTAAGGTTCTATCCTAATAAAAAATATCTTTTCGTTCTATTGTCAGGTGTTACATTACTTTTAACATCCTGCTATTCAAACTATGTCCATTTAAAATCGGATGTCGAATATTGGCATCCTAATCCTGTTTATCAGTATGCAGATTCAAATAAAATCGCTTTTGTTTCCACTCAAGGAGCATACCTAAGAGCAACAGGAATCTCAGCATTTCCTGATGGTGGACAAGTGAAATACATATTTAAAAAAACAGGACTTTATGTATTTGACATAAAAAATAATCAGTTAACTCAACTGAAAGACCTTACTGATTCTAATGAATTACCTTACTATGTAAAAAATAGATCTGAACTATTATTTATTGATAATTTAGTTTATTTTTACAGTAAAGTGCAAATTCTTAATGTTGAGGATGCTAAAGACCATTCATTATTAAAACAGAAACATGAAAAATGTTATTCAATAAACATAAGCACAAAAGAGACCAATTTAGTAGACACCGCAAAATTCAACTCATTACATAGAAAATATTATAAAAAAGGAGTTGATCTATCAGGTTTGAAGAAGCTTCCTTTAGCGGAATTTGGTTTAGTCATACAAGATATCTATCCTAAATCAGATGAAGATTACATTGAAGAAACTATATATTTAACAAGTGATGGTCAAACTACACGAAGAGCTGTGATAGAACAGATCATTTCAAAACTAGATAAAAAGAAAATTAAACTACTTCTAAAAAAAATGGATGACCACAGTAAAGGTTTGGAAGGATATGAAAAAAGCAAATATGATTATTATTCAAAGGAGACATATGAGAGCATTAAAAGCTTATTGTAAAGCTATCCTGGTCATGATTATATTTTTATCATTACCTTTATATTCAATCGATAGCCTTAACACAGATACTGAAAATAATGTATATATAGACAGTTTAGCACATTCAAGTGATATCGACAGTATTGAATTCACCGAAGTAATAAAAAATGTCTATGTTGATAAATCCGAACAATCATTGATAATAGACAGTGGCTCATTTAAATCATGTGCCTATAAAGATACATCAGCAATATTGCAGTTGATGGAAGTAACTGAAGATTTCAGATGGGCTATACTTATATCTATGCCTGCAGAAATTGAAGGAAGAGCTGCGACAACTTATCTATTAATAGATATTAAGAACAGAAAAAATATGAATTCTTGGCTTGAAACTGAAACAGGTAGGTACCTTGGCGGGAATTATATGGAGTTTGAAATTTCTACCGATGGAAAAACTTACCTGAACTGTCGAGATTATAAAGTAGAACTGAAATAAAAAAAGCCGTTCAGGAACGGCTTAAATACTAGACGCATGGTAATGCGTCTCTACTAGTTTACTATGGAACCGATTTTCTCTCCCATAACGAAACGCTGCAAATGTCCCTCTTTCAGAAGATTCACAACTCCTATTTTAAGATTGTTCTCCATACAAAAACTTATAGCAGTAGTATCAAGAACTCTGAGATTTTTATTAAGTACATCTATATATGAAATAGTATCAAACTTTATAGCATCCGGATTCTTTACAGGGTCAGAATCATACACTCCATCAACTTTAGTAGCTTTAATAATGATCTCTGCCCCGATCTCTCTTGCCCTGAGAACTGCAGCTGTATCGGTAGTAAAGTAAGGATTTCCTGTACCGCCTCCAAAGATCACAATACGACCTTTTTCAAAGTGTCTGAGTGCTTTTCTAATAATAATAGGTTCGGCGATAGATTGCATTGGAACAGCACTTTGTATAATTGTTTCTATACCTTCAAGCTCAAGTGCATTCTGAATAGCAATAGAATTTATGATAGTCGCAAGCATACCCATTTGATCTGCCTGTACCCTATCCATGTTCTTTGCATGGTCACTAAGACCCCTAAAGATATTTCCACCACCGATCACGATACCTATCTCAACACCAAGATTATATATCTCTTTTACCTGTTTCGCAGTATTCTTAACAACCTCAGGATCGATACCGTAACCTTGACTCCCTACTAATGCTTCACCGGATAATTTCAATAATATTCTTTTATACTTTGCACTCATAACTTTCTCCAGATTTTATGTATAAAAAAAGGCTTTTTACAAAGCCTTTTTAAAAGTTCTAACCAATTTGATATCTAACGAATTTTTTCACAGCAATTTTAGTTCCCGCTTCCTTTTCAACGTTAGCAATAAGTTCTTTCACCTGCATTTTTTCTTTTACATACTCTTGTTCAAGTAAGCAAACATCCGCAAGTATTTTACCTTTTCTACCCTGAACGATCATCTCAAGGATATTGTCAGGCTTATTCTTGTTCTTAGGATCTTCCTTAAGCATAGACTTAATTAACTCTAACTCACTCTTAACAAATTCTGGATCAAGATCATCTTCAGAAATTGATCTAGGTGCTAAGGAAGCTATTTGAAGAGTAAGGTTCTTTGCAAGTTCGTTAATAGTTTCGTCAGAAGCTTTAGCTTTATCTTCAACTTCCAGATCTAGGACAACACCAACTTTCTTGTTAGAATGAACATAATAAGCAACTTTATCACCAACTAATCTGGTGTGATCCTTTACAGTTATATTCTCACCTAATTTAGCTCTAACTTCTGTTAGCTCTTCAACCATTTCTTCACTTTCTAATTTTTCTGCTTCACCTTGAAAAATAATACCTGATACTTTTTCACCGAATTGAATAAATTTTTCAGTATTAGTAACTGGCTCAGTTTCACAAGTTAATTGAATCATTGAAGTCGTTTTTGAATCATCAGAAACCTGACAGAATATTCTACCTTCTTTAGTTTCATTACCGATTCTTTTGGCTGCTTTAGCCATTCCTTTCTCACGAAGGATCTTTATTGCATCATCCATATCACCATTCGCTTCAGTAAGTGCTTTTTTACAGTCCATCATTGGGGAGCCAGTAGATTTTCTCAGGTCTCCAACCATTTTAGCTGTTATATCTGCCATTATATATCTCCGAAATTTTGCTAATTGTTATTTATTTCTCTTCCTTTACTGGTGTATCAGTTTTTACTTCTGTCTTTACTTCTGTCTTTACTTCTTTTGGTGCTTCAGTTTTTACTTCTGCCTTTACTTCTTTAGGTGCTTCAGTTTTCACTTCTACAACCGGTTTTCTTAAAGGTCTTTTTGGCGCTCTTTTTGTCTCTTGTTTCTGAGATGACGGCATTGGCTTTTTACCTTCGTCAGCCATTCTTATGTTCGCTACCTGACTTGCCTCAAGAATAGAATCACTAAAAACTTTTGTGATCAATCCAATAGATTTGAATGCATCATCATTTGCAGGAATAATATAATCAAGCCCGTCTATATCTGAGTTAGTATCAACGATAGCAAAAATAGGTATCTTTAATTTCTTAGCTTCTTTGATAGCAATTGATTCTTTCTGTGTATCAACAACAAAAATAGCATTAGGAATAACCTTCATCGTTCTAACACCTTCAAGAACTCTATGAAGTTTCGTTTTTACTTTTTCGATCATTATGATTTCTTTCTTACTGATCTTCTCATAAGTTCCATCAACAGCTTTCTTCTCGTATTCTTCTAAAGTCTTAATAGAATTTCTGATAGTTTGAAAGTTAGTTAAAAATCCACCTAACCATCTTTCAGTTACCCAGTTCATTCCACATCTTAGAGCTTCTTCTTTTAAAAGATCTTTAGCTTGAGCTTTTGTACCAACAAAAAGGATCTTTCCTCTTTTTGAAACTATCTTCATAGCTGCGTTACAAGCTTCTTCAACCTTCTTAACGGTTTTGTTAAGATCGATCAAATGAATACCTTTCTTCTTTGTGAAGATATACTGCTTCATTTTTGGATTCCATCTTTTTGAAAGATGTCCAAAGTGTGATCCTGCTAGTAGTAGCTGTTGTGCTGTTACTCTTGACATTGTGTCTCCTTTTATATTTGGGGTTATTAGGCATCCGCATTATTTACATACGAATTATCATGCTTCAATCATCCCCTTAATCGTTACACATTTAAAAGCTGTATCACTTGTGATATCTCTAGTGCACCCCGTTCAAAGGTCATGAGCATGTTTCTATTTATAAGTAGAGACGCGATGAAATCGCGTCTTTACAGAATCGTTCTATTTCATAAACGAGCAGTTCAAGGAGAAGTGTTATTTTATTGATGGAGCTTAGTTGACCTAAGTGACATCGACTAAAATTGCACTTCGACGAAGAAATGCGAAGTTTATCTCTTTGAGAACTGGAATTTCTTTCTCGCTCCAGCCAATCCATACTTCTTTCTTTCCTTCTCTCTTGAATCTCTGGTAAGCATACCTTGAACTTTCAAGTTAGGTTTTAACTCAATGTCAAAAGCTAATAAAGCTCTTGCAATACCTAAACGAGTTGCACCAGCTTGACCTGATAATCCACCACCTCTTACATTAACAAAAATATCAAATTTACCGATATTTCCTGTGATCTCTAGCGGTTGTTCAAGATCCATTTGAAGGATCTTCTTTTTGAAATATTCTAAGCTTTCAGTATTATTAACAACGATCTTACCTGATCCCGGCTTGATCCTTACTCTAGCTGTTGCGCTTTTTCTTCTGCCTACTGCAGTAAAAAATCCTTGAGCATTTACTTTCATTTATATCATTTCCTTTTTGATTTTATAGTTCCTGGGGTAATTGAGCTGAATGTGGATGTTCGTTACCAATGTATACTTTTAGTCTTTTCATCCTTCTTGCTCTCATCTTATTCTTTGGAAGCATTCTGCTAACAGCTTTAGAAATAATTCTTTCTGGGAATTTTTCTCTAAAATCAGCTACTGTTTGCATTCTTCCACCACCAGGATATCCTGTATAGTGAAAATATTCTTTTTGTGTTTCTTTGTTTCCTGTTAGGAAAATTTTCTCAGCATTTAGAACGATAACAAAATCGCCTAGATCAATGTGAGGAGTGAATAATGGCTTCTCTTTCCCGATCAGCTTTACAGCTATTTGTGTAGCCATTCTACCTAAAGTTTTACCTTCAGCATTAACAACATACCATTTTCTGTCGATATCGGTATGTTTTGCACTAATGGTTTTCATTTCTTCTCCGCTTTCATTTATTTTTTAAGTTATTTTCGTCACTTTCATTGTCTATCATCTATGATAAACTGCTACCTGATTCATAGTTAATTCATGCTTAATTAATTAACCGTTCACGCAGCGCACACAAATATAACACACGCGATTTAAATACGCAATAAAAATATTTCTATTATTTTGATAACTATTGGGGAGATAAAAAATTAAATAAAAAAATCTACTTTCCTTCCTTTTTTCTTTTCTCTGCTATCTCAGGATAAAGTTCTTTAAGACAATCCGGGCAGATCGAATGTGAAAATCTGGCATCAGAACGTGTGCTTAAATATTCCTCAACCTGTTCCCAGTAACCTTCATCATCCCTGACTTTTTTACATGAGGAACAGATAGGAATTATACCATGTAAAGTCTCGATCTCATTTTTCAAATGATTGACTATAGTTTGAAGTTTTAAAAGTTTTGTTATATCTCTAATCTCTTCAACTACAAATTTAATTTCATTATTTTTATCAAATATAGGTGTAGCTGTTATCTCTTCAAAAACTTCTTTTCCGTTGTAAATATGTTTATGAACAACTTGGTGCTGTTTTTTATCAGTAAATGTTTTTTTTACAGCACAATCCTCTCCGTTTTGCCAGCATGGTTTTGTTTCATTGTGGGTTAATGCGTAACATTTAATACCTTCATCAGTGTTGTTTTTAAAAATTTCTTTGGCACTTTTATTTGAAGAGACAACATTATGGTCTTTGTCTATAATTAATACTGCAAAAGAAAGATTGTCGTAAACATTGCATCCTATTTCATCACAGCTTTTCATAATTATTTCCTAGTTTTTTATAAATATAGCACAAAAAATGGAATTCTACTATGAAATAATTTTGAAATAATATTTTGAATTTGAATTTATTAGGTCGGAGATGAACCCCGCCCCTACGGTTTCATTTTTAATTTCTAATTTATTGTATGAAATATCCAATACGTGACCAACGAATAGCTTTGAGAAGTGGAGCTTCTGAATCCCAGGAGAAATATACCATGATAGGTTTTCCGACAATATAATCCTCTTCAACAAAACCCCAATATCTACTATCTAAGCTATTATCCCTATTGTCACCCAGCATAAAATATGAACCTTCAGGTACCGTTAAAGGTCCGAAATTATCTCTGTTACCCAAATTTTGAAAAATGCCGCGTTGAGAATAATTAGCTGGTATTTCTCTCATATCAGTAAATCGAGCTTTAGCCTTACCTTCTTCAAACATAGGGTCTATTTCAACTGTATCGTAAAACTCTCCGAATCTTTTTCCATCTACATAAACTTCTTTATCTTTAATTTCGATAGTTTGTCCCGCTAATGCAATGCATCTTTTGACATAATAAACCCATTGATCCATTCCTGTATCAAAATGTTTAAATACAACTACATCACCTTGCTTGACAGATTTAAAAAAAGGAGTTTTTGCCCAAGGTATACTGAAACCGATCTCAGTAAATGGAATACCTATCCAGTCAGGAGTCCTAAATCCATAAACAAATTTATTCACAAGTAACATATCTCCAACTCTCAGTGTCCTTTCCATAGAACCTGTCGGAATCCTGTATGCTGAAACAATGAACGACATTATTAAAAATAGCATTATAGTTAAGCTTAAAGTTGCCTTAGTAATAAGTTGGTAATTTATTGATTTCTTTTCTTCCATTCGTTCCTCGTTATAGATTTATTGCATGGATAATATGAAAATTGAAACTAATAGTCAATTTCATAATCGTTTTACTTGTTGAATATATTTTTGTTCTAAAAAATTACGAGACGTAAAGTGTTACGTCTCTACAAAAACATTCATATTATAATTTAAAGAATTCCCATACTTGACCTTGAGATGTCTTATTTAATAGAATTTCCACAAACTCTTTCTTATGCAAATATGTTGATATACCTGCTAAAACTCTTATATGCGGGTCATTTTTTTTCGTAGAAGACACAAGTAATATTATTATCTTTGTAGGTAAACCGTCAATTGAGTCAAATTCAAGACCATCTTTTTTAAAACCTATTGCTATCTGAACCTGTTCAACACCTTCCGTTCTTGCATGAGGTATTGCAAGACCGTTTTGCATACCGGTACTGATCACACCTTCTCTAGTCATAACTTCTTTAAAAATATCCTCTTTATTTGTTATCTTGTCATTTTTTTCTAACAGATCAACCAATTCTTTTATCACTTCTTCTTTTGTACTTCCCTTCAGCTCAAGCTCGATACAATTTGGATCTAATATCTGCGAAATATCAATATTCACCCTGGATTTCATATCTGGCATAACTACCTTTCTTAGCTCATCAGGATTCGTCATATCCTTCAATTTGTCGAGATTGTATTTCAACTTCATAAATGATTCATAGATCATTGTTCTCACAAATGACATATCTTCGGCACTTGTTGAAAAAAGTATTTTACATGAATGCTTATCAAGTTTTACAAAAATATCATCTTTTCTTATGTGATAGATTTCATGATCCAAAGTAATTTTATTAATAAAAAAACCTTCGTTATCAAAGTACTTAATTATGTATGATTCAAAGAATTCCGTTCTCTCTTCACTCCCCAAATTCAATTCATACGTTTCACTATCCAGGCCTTTTACTTCTTTCCGTGTCCCTCTCTTTTTATTCTTTAGAGTTAAATTTAATAATGGAGGTGATAAAAGTATACTCATCAGGATCATCATTATTGCAATACCATAGATCTCTGAATCAATAAAATTACTCGATAGACCAATACCAGCAATAATAAGTACAACTTCTCCCCTAGGAACCATACCTAGACCGATTCTCAAACTTCCGATCTTATTAAAACCAGTAAATAAAGCAGGAATTCCACAGCCAAAGACTTTTCCAAGAATGGCCACAGTACCATATACAAAACCGATCAGTAATATTTTACCATTAATCGCATTCAAATCAACCATCATACCCATTACTGTAAAAAATATCGGTACAAAAAATACTTTCAAAGGATGAATAGTATCCTGAATAACATAGTTAAGATCTGTTTTTGACAGGGTTAATCCCATCACATAGGCACCTATTATCATAGCAAGACCTGCACTTTCGAATATTCCGGCTAAAAACAATGCCAGCCCGAAAGAAAGAACTGTAAAAGTGTATTTATCTTTAAATATTTTTAGGAACTTACTTATTTTATTCGCTAATAATAATCCTACAACGGTAAAACCGATCCACACTGAAATAGCCTTTGTAGATATTACCCCAATCTCTACCCAGTCAATCTCTCCACCGACAGTCAATACCGCTGAAACACCAAGTATAATTGCAAGTAAGATAATTCCTAATACATCATCAATTATCGCAGCTGTAAGAATTGTTACTCCTTCAGGTGATTCCATATATTTCTTCTTAGATAATATCCTTGCGGTCACACCAACAGATGTTGCAGTGCTCATTACTCCGAGGAATAAACATTTAGGGTCCATAAATGGAAGGTCAAATAAATACATTCCGGCAATAACACCAGGGAAAAAAGTTCCGACAAGTCCACCCAAGCCGACAATAGAGCCTGTAACTGAATATTTTTTTAAAAGATTAATATCAGTTTCAAGTCCGGCAATGAAAAGTAACATGATTGACGCTATGACTGACACACCATATATCTCTGTACTTATTGGAATAATACCTTCATTCAAAGGAAAAAATCCGTGAGGAAATCCCAAGAATGGCAATGGTACTTTACCAAGTAAGTATGGTCCAATTACAATACCTGCAGTAAGTTCACCCAAAGTAGTAGGTAAGTTCATTTTTTCAAATAATAAACCAAAAAACCTTGCTGCAAAAATAATTAAACCCAAATGAAAAACGAATGATGTCATCAAGTGAATAATATTATCTTCTTGTGGAACATGATCTGAAGCAAAGATCAAAGTGCAAAACACTAAAATATATAGTATTATATTCTTGAATTTCATTTAATATTTTTCCTGTTTTTTACGATTATTTTTCCCCGGATGTAATCATAAAGATAAACCTTATCTTTGTCAATAGCAGAAGTTCTTAGATCTATCGATGATATGTCTATGTCAGTGCTCTTTGTAGAATATTGAAGTGATACTTCTATCGTAAAAATTGCAAGTTTACCATTTTCATTAGAAAGAATGACTGGTTTACCTTCCACAACTAAAATATTGCCATAATCAACTTTCGCTGAAAGAAATATTTCTTTCAATAAATCGAGATCGGTGTTAAGTACTGATAAAATTTTGGTGGAATTATCAAGAAGATATATCTTTTCATTGGAAACAGCTAAAGATGACTGAGCAAATTTTAAAATCCCTTTATTATTCAATGAGCTTATTTTCCTTTCTGTCATTTTCTTTGATGCTGTATTGATCGAATACAGTATCTGCCCGTCCTGATTCAACCTTGAAGTAACATAAAGTTTATTTCCAATCTTTGCTATCTTGTCAGGACTGAATACTTTAAAAGTATCAACAATAGAATTTCCTTTTAGTTTGAAGATCTCATCGTAAGTATTAGATAGGTAGACGTCTTCCCCATCTAAAATAAAATCCAGGACAAAGTCCCTTCCTTTAATCTCAGGATCAGAAATTATTACAAGTGAATCTCCTTCTATCCTTTGAATGGATGATCTTGTTGAATTTAAAACATAAACTTCTCCATCTATCACTTTTATCATGTTAATAGAACCATGAGTGGATGTATCAATTACAAAATCGTTATCTGTGGAAATGCAGGATGACAAAATAGTTGCGAATATTATTAAAAATATTTTTTTCATGTTTCTTTATTAAATTGTAGGGAACGCAGATCTGCGTTCCCTGCGATAATTCTCCATTATCAATTGTTAATTATTTTTTCACTTCAAGTTTGTGAAATGCGTTCAGGAATGAATTCTTACTCTCCTGAAATCTTATGTGCTCAGGATGATTTATGGGTCGTAATTTATCTTGGTAAGCAGGTGCAACATATCCCCAGTCAGAATTTCTGGCAAAATATATAACACAGTCAATATTGCCGTCTTCCCATGCTTTATGAACTATATGATCTTCACCTGTTGCATTGAATGTCTTAACCTGGATCCTATAAAAATTTGGTCCGTCTGATATCAGTACGTCTGTCTGATGTCCGTTATCGAGTACTGGTCTAAATACCTGCCAACCATCCTGCATAAGCCATCCTACTAATAAACTCTCGTAGGACATATTTTTCATCGTTTGAAATGTTGCGTCTTTTGTTTGGGTGTGTCTAATCGGCATTTTTGTTTCCTTGGTATTTTAGATTCTAAGTTAAAAGTAAAGTATAATTCAAATCTAATCAAGATTAAAAAAGGACAAGTTGGAAAGCAGGCGAAAAGGGCATTATGAATTTTAATTTGTGGGTAAAAAAAATATTAATAATTTTAAATACTGTGAAATATCATAGCTAATAATTTATTTTCATTATACCCTTAGGCAGTATAACTAAAGTAATTTTTTTTTTATAGGAGAAGTGATGAAAAGTATTATGTTTAAGTTTGTTTTGTTTTTAGTTCTGATGTTCAGTTCAGGTTTATATGCTCAAGAACCAAGTATTTCTACTTTCAAATTGCCGTTATCTTTTGATATCGTTTCAACTAATTTCAGTTCGATCAATGTAGGAGATTACAATGATCCCGCCATAACTGATCTTGATGGTGACGGCCTGCTTGATCTTCTCATAGGTGAAGCTTTGGGTAATATCAACCATTTTGAGCAAAGCGGACCAAACTCATATTCATTTACACTTGTAACATCAAACTTCAATTCGATCAATTACGGACTGTGGGGTTCTCCTTCTCCATCATTCACAGACCTTGACGGTGACGGTCTTATTGATATGATAATTGGGCATAATAACGGCAACTTATATCACTATGAACAGAATTCAGTCAACTCAACATCATTTACTCTCATAACATCAAGCTTCAATTCAATTGATGTCGGAAGTTATTCTCAACCTGAATTTACTGATATTGACAATGACGATCTACTCGATTTGATGATAGGAGAATCATCTGGTAACATAAACCATTACGAGCAGGATTCTTTAAATTCTACTTCATTTACCCTTGTAACTTCAAATTTCAATTCAATTGATGTCGGGAGTAATTCTTCACCTGCTTTCACAGACCTTGATGGTGACGGTCTTATTGATATGATAATTGGCGAAACTTCTGATAACTTAAATCATTACGAACAAAATACTATCGGGTCTTCCTCTTTTTCGTTAAAAAATACAAACATAGCATCTAACCCAGGTGGTAACTGTATTCCTTTACTAACAGATATTGATAATGACGGATATATAGATATGATCGTGGGAGACAGAGATAGTAATTTCTATCTCTTTGAACAGGATGAAATGACATCAATGTATTTTGGAAGGTTTATTGTAGGAGGAAATACCGATAATAAATATTTCATTGTTGGAAAAAATCTTACTGACGATGTAAATATCAGCTGTCCGGAAGGTTATCAAATTTCTTTTAATGAGTTTTCAGGCTATTCTCAAAATGTTTATATAGCACCTGACGGCGGAGCCGTAGCTGATACAGTATTTATAAATTTCGATCCTTCTTCAACAGGGATTTATAACGGTAATGTCACCCATACTTCCACAGGTGCAGATAATAAAACCATTGCAGTTACGGGAGAAGCGTTTGAACAACCTGCATATATAACATATCAAACTTTTTCAAATACAATACCTCTGAAAAATTCAAATTTCAGCTCGATCAATGTAGGTTCCAGCAATGATCCTGCCGTAACTGATCTTGACGGAGACGGTCTGTTGGATATGATAATGGGTGAAATGAATGGTAACATTAACCATTTTGAACAAAGCGAACCAAATTCATACACATTCAACCTTGTAACAGAAAACTTTAATTCGATCACTTTCGGGGCGTTAGGTTATCCTTCTCCATCATTCACTGATCTTGACGGAGATTGGCTTATTGATATGATACTGGGATGTAATACTGGTAACTTATATCATTATGAACAGAATTCAGTCAACTCAACATCATTTACTCTTGTAACGTCAAGCTTCAATTCAATTAATGTCGGAAGTTATTCTAAACCTGAATTTACTGATATTGACAATGACGGTCTTCTCGATCTGATGATAGGAGAATCTGCAGGTAACATAAACCGTTATGAACAGGATGCAATAAATTCTACATCATTTACTCTTGTAACATCAAATTTCAGCTCTATAGATCTTCTGGGTGATAATTCTTCACCTGCTTTCACAGACCTTGACGGTGACGATCTTATTGATATGATAATTGGTGAAGGATTTGATAACATAAACCATTACGAACAGGATTCACCCGGTTCGTCCTCTTTTTCATTAATAAATTCAAACATAGCTTCAACGTCATCCGGATTCTGTAACCCTTTTCTAACAGATATTGACAACGACGGACATATCGATATGATCGTAGGTGATCATGACCAAAATATTTATCACTTTGAACAGGCTGAACTTACATCAATGGATTTCGGAAAAGTAAAACAAGGTAATTATATACAGAAAGAATACAGAGTAAAAGCTCAGGGTCTCTATCAAACTCAAAACTTGGAGTTGTTAAGCCCTGTAGGATTTCAGGTGTCCGACAATGAAAATACAGGTTTTTCTGATCAGGTATTTTACAATATAACCGATGGGAGAGTAAATGATACCGTATTTGTCAGGTTCTCTCCTCAGACAGTAGAAGTATTTATTGATAGTATTGAACATTCTTCTTCTGAAATAACAGATCATTTAAGAGTTTCAGGAACAGGAGATTTTGCACCACCCGGAAATGCACTTAGTTTTGACGGAATTGATGATTATATTGTCGCAGACAATGTTTGTTTGGATTTGAACAATCCGGCTGAAATAACATTTGAAGCATGGATAAAACCTGCTTTAGGCGGAACTGGTGCTTATATGGCATTCAATTCAAGCACTGGAGGTAATTTGTGTTTATCTGGTGTTCTCTCTGATGGTAGAATTTACTTTTATGACGACAGCTTTACCTATGGAACAACTGTTTTAGACTCAAATAGTTGGTATCATGTAGCAATTACAATTGATCCTTCTGATAATTTGAAAATATATCTTAATGGAGTTGAAGAAATTTCTTCAACAACTACTTATCGTCCTACAAGTGACGGCAAATTCTCTATTGGTCAGGAATGGGATAATTCTACACCTTCAGACTTCTTTCAAGGTGATATTGACGATGTACGTATTTGGAATATAGCCAGAAGTATTTCAGAGATTAGAGAAAATATGAAAAAAAATCTGAACGGTGACGAATCAGGGCTTGTTTCTTACTATTCTTTCGATAGTGCTGTTGGTACTACTTTAGAAGATATCAGTACTAACAATAACGATGGAACTCTTATTAATATGAACGACACTGACTGGATCGCTTCAGATGCGATGATATATTTACCGACAGCTCTTGCTCCTTCAGATATTTCGATTTCTTCATTCGACATTAATTGGAAAGTTAATTATACAGCTTCCAAGTATTATATTGATGTAGCCACAGATTCACTTTTCACTTCCTATGTTGCAGGTTTCGAAAATAAAGAGATCAATGATAGTACAACTGTATCAGATGCAGTATCGGGTTTAAATCCCGCAATTGAGTATTTCTACAGGATTAGAGTTCTTAATGAATATACTGATCAAGTGAGTGAAAATTCTAATATAGTATCAACTAAGACATTATCTTTACTTCCTCCTGGGAATGCTCTTTATCTTGACGGAATGGATGATTTTGTGGACTGTGGTGCACAGGATATATCGATATCAAATAATGCAACCGTTTCTGCATGGATCTACCCTACAGCTTTAAATGGAATAATCGTATGTCAAGGATTTAATCACGCTGGAAATGAGAATGGATGGATGTTCGCGATTGGTGAAGACAACTATGGCACCCCTGATCCTGGAGAGCTTGTCTGGGCTTCCCATGATGCAACATCTAATGCAAATGAAGGTATGATGGTGCCTTCACCAGCAAGCGTAGTGAAATTAAACAAATGGCAGCATGTTGCCGCATCAAAAAACGGCACAGAAGTAAAGCTCTATTTCAACAGTACTTTAATTCATACTGAAAATCTTGTCAGTTCTTCAATTAGTTACAATAATGGTTATGATCTTCACATAGGTACACAGACAACTTCTGAAGTATATTTCAATTATTTATTCCCCGGTAAGATCGATGAATTACAGATATGGAATATTACTCTAACAGAAGAGCAAATCCGTGAGAATATGAAAAGAGATCTGGACGGTAATGAAGCTGGACTTGTTGCATATTATAATTTCGATTACAATAAAGGTACATTGCTAAAAGACAAAAGCATGAATACCAATGATGGAACTCTTATCAATATGCAGGATGAAGACTGGGTAATCTCCGATGCCTTGATCTATACTCCAACAGCAATCTCAGCAACTTTGCTGACGGAAACTTCATTTGATACAAACTGGAAAGAGAATTATACGGCTTCAAAGTACTATCTGGATGTTGCTACAGATGCAGGTTTCACTTCTTTTGTTTCAGGATTTGAAAATAAAGAAATATCTGACAGCACAACTGTAAATAATTCTTTGGACAGCCTAAATTCAGGTACAAATTACTATTACAGGATAAGGGCTTTTAATGAATATACAAATCAGCTAAGTGAGAATTCAAATTTAATTAATGCTAAAACGTTAATGGGTTCTCCGAATAACATTACAACAACAATAAACGGTGCAAACCTTGAACTTTCATGGGATGCTGTTATAGGTGCGACTTCATACAAGGTCTACTCATCAAACGATCCTTATGGTACTTTCGCTGAAGATACAGGTGGAACACTAATCGGTGAAACTTGGAATATTCCTTACACTGAAAGCAAGAAGTTCTATTATGTTGTTGCTGTCGATAGTGGGAAGATGCCAGTGACAAAGAAGAAAGTTGTAAAAAAGGCTAACAGCATCAGATAAATCCATTTTTAAAATTTATTATCAATATTTAATCCGATGTGGGAAGGCGTAGGACCCTTCCCCTACGGATACGCAACCGGTCGTACACGTGGGTTCGACCCTACGGAATTATCAATTGTCCATTGTAAATTGTCAATTGTTTTACCTTTGCCTTTTTTTGAATTAATCCTTAATTTTTAGTTAATCTAAAATATCATACAACGGGAAATTCTATGAAATATTTACTGCTAACATTACTATTGATCACATTATTGCTTCAAGCAAATGAATATCAAACATCTAAATACGATACATTATTCATAAAAGCTTCTGCATCATACCATAATCATCAGAAATATGTAGAACCCGCTCGGAAACAGATAATCGAACTTGGTGAAGAGATAATGCCGTTCCTTGTTGAGCAGGTAGGTAGCAGACAACCCAGAGAATATCATGCGATGAGAAATCTTTTTGGGAGGATCGACCGTAAGAATTCATCCAGATATTTGATGGATAAGATCAGACTTATGGATAAGAAGACATTTGGTACAGCAGTGGAATTTCTAGGAAGATCAGGCTATAATAAAGGCCTTGAATTCCTCGCTCCATTTTTACAGGAAGATTCACTCTGGATAAAACTTTCAACTTTGAAAGGTATCGGAGATCTTAAAGATCCTCTAGCTTTAAAATATCTTAAACCATACAAAGAAGATGATGATTTCAAGATTCGTTGGTACACTGCTGCAGCTCTCGGTAAAATAAATACAATAGAAGCTGACAGAGAACTTGTTTCTATGCTGAATGATAGCTTACAACTTGTTTCACATACTGCTTTGCATTACCTGGACAATCATTTGAAAAAAGATTCTGTCGGCACAAGATTTAAAGTTATTTCAAGAACGGTGGATTCACCTTTGCTTGAACTTCTACAGAAAAAATACCTTGAAAATAAGGAAGTTGATCTTATCTCAGAGAAAAAGATAGAAACAGCTACTCAAGATTCAATCAAGTTAATGACCATAGATGATTTGGTCTCTGATGATTCGATCATATATAATGCCTTGAAGCAAATTTACATGGATAAAAATGATTATTTCTTACCTGTGAAAACTGATAAAGAGCTCTTCCTCTTCCCTTCTGTTGCTGAAATGTTCGTAGATCCGATGAAACAGGTTACTGTACCTGAGAAGACTAAAGATGATTACAAAGATTTTCCTTCAATAAATTTTGCAAATCTAGTGAACGAGTTCGATGCTTCTGTGATGAAAATTGATCAAGCTGAAAAGAATGTTGATCGTTTTATAGAATCTCAAAAAAATATAATTGATCATTTCGATAAAACATGGTCTAAATATCCTGATATGAAAAAAATAATCAGTGAAATATCAAACCCTGTAACTGAAGAAACTGAAAGTGATACTCCTGAAGAGTTAAAAGATGACGATATCTCTGTTATGATCAGATCGCGATTGAACGAAAGAAAATATTCTGAACAAAGTAAAAAATTCTACAAAGAAACTTTAAAAGATATTCAGCTTAGATATATAATTGAATCCGGAATAATATCATATACAAACTTTCTAAGCCTTGTAGGTCATTGTAAAAATAATAAACTTGAGCCAATGATCAAGGATACTGAATTTGGTAAGATCGCTATCGGTACAGAAGGTGATGATACTTACGAGGGTGAATATTTCCTTATTATTGACCAGGGTGGTAACGATACTTACAAACTGAACAATAAAGCTCAAAGATTCAGTTACATTATCGATCTCAAAGGAAATGACAGATATATCTCTGCCGAATACGGTCCAGCATCAACTTTTAACGGAATTTCTTTCCTATATGAAGGTGAAGGTGATGATATCTATGAATGTACAAATAATTCTTTAGCTTCTACTGAGTACGGTTTTGCTGTACTACTTGAAGCCGGTGGAAATGACAAATACCTATCTCTGAAAAGTTCTCAGGCTTCAGCTTCATTCGGCTATGCCTGTCTCTGGGATAACGGTGGTAATGATGTCTATCTCGGAGAAGAAAAAACTCAGGCTTTTGCAGGAGTCAGCGGATATTCTGTTCTCGTTGATGAAAATGGTAACGACAACTATACTCTCTCAGGTACTCAGGTAGATGTTCTAAGATACAGTGATCATTTTATATCAATGGGTCAGGGATTTTCTATTGGAGACAGAGACAATGCTGCTGGTGGAATGGCATTCCTATTCGATAAACAGGGAAATGACAATTATATCTCAGATATATTCGGACAAGGTGGAGCTTACTGGTTCGCACTGGGAGCTCTCTATGATTTCAAAGGTAACGACAATTATATTTCATACCAATACTCTATAGGTTCCGGAGTTCATCTTGCTTTTGGTACTGTGATAGATCTTGAAGGTGATGACAGTTATAAATCCAAAGGTGTTTCCATTGGTTGTGGTCACGATTATGCCGGAGGAATGTTCTTTGATCTGAAAGGAAATGACAGTTATCAGGCTGAGTCCCTTTCAATAGGTGCAGGAAATGCTGATGCAATATCTATTTTCTTTGACGGACAGGGTGATGATCTATACGGAGCTCATCAGGCTAATACAATGGGTTGGTCAGACTGGAGAAGAGACACAGGATATATAAGTTTATTCATAGAAATGTCAGGTAATGATAAATACGGTTCTGCATTCGGAGCTAATAACCAGAAATGGTATCAAGCAACCTGGGGTGTGGGACTTGACTTTGATTTTAAGGTAAAGTAAAAAAAAAGCCACCTGCATTGGTGGCTTTTTCTCTTTTTTCTTAGATACTATTTTATTAAGAGCATCTTTTTTGTAATTTGAGCATCATCAGCTTCAATTCTATATAAATATAATCCACTGTTTAGATCTTCTCCACTGAACTTAACTGTATGAGCACCTTTCTCCATTCCTTTATCAATCAGTCTTTTAACCAATTGCCCGTTAGAATTGTAAATTGAAAGTTTAGTGTCACAAAAAGTTGGAATGTAGAATGAAATACTTGTTTCAGGATTAAAAGGATTAGGATAATTCTGCGATAAAGTTATTCCGGTTGGAATTCCTATTTCTTCATCATTAATATCTGTAGTTATCCACCATAAATAAGGATATCCGTCATTCGAAAGTGGATCAATGTCCCAGATATCTTCACTGCCGTTCACAGTTTCGCCTTGGAAATCCCATCCAACATCAGTAAAAGTTGACAGAGTTTTCATCTCATTCGTTTTTTTACCTATCCCTGCTATACTTGTGGTCATACCTGATGTTTCAGTATCCCAGAAAGAATTTTCAACAATTCCATCATCAATTGTTCCTATGAATCCCCCAACATTTTCTAAACCTATCACTTTCCCATTTGAATAGCAGTTACTTATAGTTGCACTTAAGTTATGTCTACCTACAAAACCTCCCACTTGACCACTATAATCGCCATCTAGTCCTGTTACTGAACTTTGCGAGAATGAATTATTTATCTGGGACATATAATTCCAACCTACCAAACCACCTACAAGACTGTAACCTTCAACATTCCCAGTACTAAATGATTTACTGATCACTGAAGAATCATTCTTTCCTACAAGTCCTCCAACATACCAGCCACCTTTGATTGAGCCTGTACAACAACAATTATTTACTTCTGATGCAGAAAACAATGCTCCTGCAAGCCCTCCTGTGCTGGACCCACTCCCGATCACTTGAATATTTGTAAGTATAATATTACTTAGATCACCATTCTCTACATATCCGAAAAGACCGTTATCTGACTCTCCAACTCTATTGATTACCAGACCATCAATAGCGAAATTACCACCATCATAACTCCCTGTAAATTTAGCAGTTACATTTCCAATACACATCCAACCTTTTCCGTTATCCCATTCAGATGTTTCAGAAGCATCGATCCAGGCATTCTGTATATAATGCTTATCCCATCGTTCCGTATCAAGTGCTATCCAATATAGGTTGCTTAAGGAAGAGATTATATACGGATTTCCCGGTGTACCATCACCTTCTGGTAGTTCCGGTTCTGTTGTAAGAGTTTTAAATTCTATAGCTGTACCGTAGTTTGTACCAGAAGAATTTGTAGCGAAAGCCCTTAGATAATAAGTTGTATCTTTGATAAGAGCTGAAACACTATTACTGAAAAGTCCGGTAGAATCTATGCTTCCGAGTTCAATAAAATTATCTGCTATAGTTGGTTCTCCATTTTCATTCCAGCAAAAACCATGTTGTGTCGGATCAGAATCTCCTAAGTTTATTAAACCGCCAACAGCAGTTATTGAAGTTGATGTTTTATCCTCTATTATAATAGTGTTCACTAGAGGTGTCAATGGAATATCCTGCCATCTGAGATATGGGAAACCGTAATTTATTCTTGGATCAATATCCCAGATAGTTACTAGATCCCATCCTACTCCACTAAAAGTTGTAGAACTTCTCATTTCAGAAGTTGTGATCCCTGTACCACCACCTGAAGATGGTTGTCCTGAAGTTTCAGTATTCCAAAATGAAAAATCATATGTCGATTCAACTTCATAACCTGTCAATCCACCTGTATTATCATTTCCATTCACTTCTCCAGAGCTATAACAGTTTGTAGAAGTCGAGTAATAGAATGTGCCTGCCAATCCTCCAACATATGATTCTCCCTGAACATAACCGATATTATAAGAATCATTTATGATTGAAGTATCACTGACCCCGATCAATCCTCCTGCATAGTTATAACCTTTGACAGTTCCAGTATTATAACTATCATTAATTTCTGCATCTGATGCATCTCCTATTAACCCACCAGTATAGCTATTGGATTCAACATTACCTTCAAAATAAGTTTGTATCAACTTACTCTCGTTAGAATATCCTATGATCCCTCCGACATAAGAACTCCCTTTAATAGCTCCTTTGCAGTAAGTGCTTGTTATTTTACCACTGGTATCCCCACCAGAGATACCACCAACATACTGTGAACCTGTTACATCAACTCTTGAATTACAATCATTAATTTCAGCATTACCTGTAGTAAATAAAAAAGAATTACTATTATGTCCGCATATACCTCCCACATAAGAATGGCCTTCTACTGTTCCTGATACATTAGATCCAAGGACATCTGAAAAGTCATTATCACCTATAAGTCCACCTGTATATAAGTTTGTACCTATAACATTCACTTCAGCACTGCAGTTAACTACAATACCATAAATTGAAATTCCAAGAAGCCCTCCTGTTTTTTCTCCTCCTGTTACCTGACCAATAAAAGAACTTTCGGTAAGGTCTGAGTAGTCAAAATATCCTGCTACACCTCCAGTATAATCTCCTCCTGAAATCACACCGGATATAATATCATAGTTAACTTCAGTACTTTGAGCATATCCAATTAGACAACCTGTATATTGATTACCTGTTACTGATGCATTAGTAACTTTAATGTGATTAACATCTGCAAAATTTGTACGACCAAAAAGACCAACAAAATCCTCATCGGGTCTATTAATAAACAAATTCAGTATCTCATGATCCTGACCTTCATAGCTACCAATAAAAGGTTCATAAATATTTCCAATTGGCATCCATCCTTTATATCCTCCCGTACTGTCTGCATACCACATTTCGGTATCCGATGCATCGATATCAGCAATTTGAACATAGTCGTAGTCAAAATGTAACGGGTCCGATGTGATCCAGAATAAGTTCTCTAGAGTGGCTATTTGATACGGATCAACATCCGTTCCTGATCCGTCAGGTTCAACAGGTTCAATGCTTAGTGTAGTAAACATAAGTTCTTCACTGTAAGAAACACCGGATGAATTTCCAGCATATGATCTTACAAAGTATGTTGTACCATTTGTAAGCCCTGAGATCTGGGAACTAAAAGAAATGTATGTATCTGTTGATCCATCATTGGTGAAATCATCCAGTATTGAAGGTTCTCCTGTAGTGTTCCAGCAGACACCGAATTGTGTTACATCGGAAAGTCCGGGTGAAGTCAATAATGACTGTATCTCTGCTCCTGAAGAAGTCACACCATTTATCGAATAAATCTCAATCATGGGTAGAGGTTGTATGTCTTCAACATTAAAATATGGAAAACCGAAATTATGATTATTACCAATAGTCCAGATATCTTCACTGCCATTGACACTTTCACCTGCAAAATCCCATCCTGCATCAGTAAATGTTGAAATATTTCTCATTTCAGCAGTTGTTATACCTGTACCTCCTGAACTTGACAGCTGATTTGATGATTCAGTATTCCAAAATGATGATTGAATGTTTGATGAGTCATTTTCACCAATTAAACCGCCACAATCCGTTCCTGAACTTGTAATATTAACTGTACTGTAGCAATTTATCACATCAGAATCAGATATCTTACCAATTAAACCTCCTGTCCAATCTTCAGAAGTAAGGATTGAACCAGTAGAATAGCAATTTGAAATTAAAGCTCCTCCGAAACATCTTCCTACAATTCCCCCTGAATAACTTGATCCGATAAAGTTTATATCTGTTCTACAATTGCTGATGATTCCACCGTCGTTCCTTCCTGCTATACCACCACCTTCAGTGTATGAATCTATTTTCCCCTCAACATAACAATTATTTATTGATCCGTAACGATTTTCTCCTACAATCCCGCCTGTATAGAACATACTCGAAAAATCAATATTATACAATCTGACATTTTTAATTTCTGCTCCGTTCACATAACCGAATAATCCTTTCTGCTGCCTATCAGTTCCTCCATAAGGAATATCAATATAGCTAAAATACAGGTTACTGATAACATATCCTTGACCGTCATATGAACCTGTAAATGGACTTTCTGAGTACTTACCTATCTGTACCCATCCAATATAATTATCCAGAGTATATGAAATACCATCATGATCTTCTATATACCATGTTTCTGTCTCTGAAGCATCAATATCAGAAGTTTGAATAAAGTATTTATCCATATGTTCTGGAGATGATGCCAGCCAGTATAAATTCTCCAAACTTTCAATTTGATATGGATCACCTTCTGTCCCGTCGCCTAAAGAAGGAGGAGTAGCTATCTGAGAAAAAAGATGCATCATAAAAACAATCATCAAGATAAATGTCATACGTATATTCATTTATATACCTCATATTTTATTTTTTCAACAAAAATACACATTTGCTACTTTCAAAGTAAAATAATAATTTTAAATTTATTTTACAAGGAAATAAAAAATAAATTTCTTCTTTGGGTGTTGGAATGGACTTTGATTTTAAGGTAAAATAAAGACGTTGAATCTAAAATAAAGCTCGAAAATTTGCAATTTTACTTTTCAAATAATATTAACTTGCTTAAATATAAAACAGTTAGTAAATTCTTTAAACCACAACAAATAGGCATGTAATAATCAATGAAAAAGATTGAGTTTGAAGAAATTATTTATAAGGAAATTCCAAGCCTTCAATTGAAATTTAAATATAACATTGTAATTCTCAATTTAATTAAAAAAATTCCCGGTAGAATATGGGATAATAATTTGAAATGCTGGATTATTCCTAAAACAAACAATTATGATAAGCTATATGAACTTTTCTCTGATAAAGCTGAATTAGTCTTTGAAGGAAAGAATGAAATTGAGATAAATAAACCAGAAACTAATAAAACGAAATTTTATACTTCAAATGGTGTGGATATTCCATTTGATTACATTAAATTACTCGATATTAAAAGATATGCAGCACCAACGAAAAAAACTTACATTGCTAATTTTAAACGATTTGCAAATTACTATAAGAATATTGACCCCTTGAATATCACTAAAGAACAGATAAGAGATTATATGCTTTTTTTGATCGAAAAAAGAAATTTATCAGCATCAGCGCAAAATCAAGCTATCAATGCTATTAAATTTTACTATGAAAAAGTTCTAAATCAAAAAAGAGAAGTTTATCGGATAGAAAGACCACGTAAGGCAAAGAAATTACCTGTTGTGTTGAGCATTGAAGAAATAACTGAAATATTAAAATCAATAAAGAACTTAAAGCACAAATGCATAATTTATACAATTTATTCTGCTGGATTAAGACTTGGAGAAGTAATTGCACTGAAAATCAAAGACATCGACTATGACAGGAGACAGATATTCATTCAATCTGCCAAAGGCAATAAAGATAGATACACTCTTCTATCAGATACTATTGTAACTCTTTTACAAAAATATTTTGAAGAATATAAACCTAAGGAATATGTGTTTGAAGGTCAAAAAGGTGGACAGTATAGCAGAAAAAGTGTCCAGAATATATTAAAAAATGCTTTAAAAAACACCAGCATAAAAAAACCAGCATCTATTCATACTCTTAGACATAGCTTTGCTACTCATCTTCTTGAAGATGGTACAGATTTAAGATATATCCAGGAATTGCTAGGACATCAAAGTATGAAGACCACACAGATATATACTCATGTTACAAAGAAAGGATTCGATAAAATAAAGAGTCCACTAGATAATATAAAATTCGATGAAGAATAGCAAAACATACGCATATACCACCATTTTGGACGGCTATCCGCAATTAGAGACTATTTCTAATGCAGAAATACCCGCAATTTGGCGGGTAGCCCAATGTTATCTTCAATCGTAACTCTAAAAGAACAAAACAAATTGAGCTTATTTAAAAGAATTAAATTTATAAAATATATCAATTAGAATGGAGAGAAGAAAATGAAAAAACAAAAAACAGTAATTGTAGGGGTAATATTTTTATTTCTAACAAGCATTTTCGCAATGTCAGATGATGGAAATAATGAACCTACTACTGAGAAAAAAGAAGTAAAACAAGTAATAATTCAAGAAAAACAACCTGTAATAACAACCGAAAAACAGTTAAAGCAGTCAAACTCTAATGAACTAGTAAAAGATCGGTTGGGTGGTGATACTGGTAAAACAAAAGAAGAACTAACAAAGTTTAAACTAGATTATACTCATAAATTCGTAAAATTATTTCCGAATTTTAGGGAGAGTGCAAAAGATTGGTTTTTCGACAATAAAATAAACTTAAATAAGATCGTAGAATTTGAAAAAAACGGATTATATCTAAAAAAATTAATTGCCCAACAAGGTACTTCCTACCAAAGAAATACTTTGTTCAGCGATATAATCGTAACGGGTAAAGTTGTAGAACTAATAAAAAAAGGTGAAACTTTTGTTCCGAGATATAAATTTGAAATAGAGCAAATTATTAATGGAAGTGAAGTATTCAAAGAATTCCTCGGAGAAATACCTAAATATATATACTTTGTAGCTTTTTTTGGTGTTTCAATAGAGGATGAATCTTTTATAAATAAAAAAGGCATATACTTTCTAGAAGTCGAGGAATATACTAAATCAAACATGCTTTTTCATAAGCTTCCGTATTCGACTGTCATGGTGTATAATGATTCACTTATGTGCCATAAAAGAGATTTTTATAAATTCGATACCGCTTACAAATATAAACATGGAAAACTAGAGCTTTCAAAAATGCAGAAAGATAATAATTATGGAGAAAAGTATCTTAGATGGTATGATGAATGTAAAACAGGAAGTTGGAATGAAACTATAGAAAACATTAAAAAAACACTGAAAATCAATGATGATAAGAATTTCTATAACAGAACTTATAAATCAAAGGAGAAATAAATAATGAAAAGAGTAAAATTACTCCTCATTTTGGTCATCTGTTTGTCATTATTTTCACAGACAAATATTATAATTAAAAATTCTTGGTTACAAACAGGTTCTTATTCATTACATAATTCTCAAAAAATGCAAGATGCGATATCAACACTAACACTTGATCCCATTAATTTAGATATATCGTACTGTTTAACAAATATGCAATCAGAAGGCATTTCAAATCAACCCATATTTGGTGTAGATAATTCTCAACCGAGCGGTACAGACTGGATGTTAGACTACCATACGACTTTCACTTATTACGGATTAAATCGTGTTTTAAATCCTAATGAATATGGAGCCACTGTGAGTAATCCAGGCGGTGATAGTTATACTGGTTTATATTCTCAAGTTTCAATAGTTTTAAACTCAAATGCGGGTTCATCTTGGAACAGCGATGGAAATGTGGATATAAATACTGTGCTCAGGCACGAGATCGGTCATCTTTATGGCCTTGACGACTACGAGGAATGGGGTACATTCACTTTAATGAATCCACTTGAAAAAGACTCTGTAAATTATTTAGATCAAAATTCTATTAATGGTTTGAGAATTATTTTTGATGAACCTACAACAACAATTGATGGTAATTCAATTATTGAATCTGGTGAAGGTTTTTCATACAACATTAATTTTCCTGTTATTGAATATGGTCCTGATTTTGGTGATATCCCTGATGGCTTTGGATTTCATAGCTATTTGTACAAAGACGATGTTTTACAAAGTCCTGATCCTATAATCCCAACTCATATTGAAACCTATGAAGATGGAACTCAACTTTTTACAAATTCTTTAGGCACCACAGATCTCGCTTTAGGCGAATACAGTATTAGAACATATTCAGCTATGTTTTGGAATCCTGATGCATACTCAAGCTGGTATGAAAATTATAATCGTCCATACAGTGAAGTTAGTTTTATGGTAGTACCTAAAATAATAAAACCGCTTCTTGAGGATATTTACTTCTTACCACCATCATCCGAAAAAGGTGCTATCGCTGATACAATTGAAGTTAAAGTACAAGTGCCAGAAATACTTGGAAGTTATCAGGCAATAAAACTAAAAATAGATGATGTATATGTAGATCAAGGAGATATATTATTTGAAGATAACCTTTGGGTATATTATTGGGATTTAAGTGATGTAACTTCCGAAATTACAGGAAAGAAATTTAAGATCGAAGCAGAATTATTTGATGATCCAAGCTGTAAAAATGAATCCGGTGTTATGATAGTAGAAGCTCTCTATTATGAAGATTTTGAAGCTTTTACTGGAGTGGGTTGGGAGGTATATTTCTACGAAAATCCTAATATCCCTTATAACGGTTGGTTTCTTAATACTGATCCGCTTGACGCAGAAAATACATGTCTTACAACATTAACTCAAAATAGTATGTCTCTTCAATACCAAATATGGTCACAGGCTTTTATAGTGCCTGACAGTTCAGATTTTGAAACGATATTAGATTATAGTGTGTACTTTGACAAAACAGATGAGAACAATCAAAGTAACCTTTATTTTTGGGTAACAGATGAAAATGAAAATTTACTGACTAACAGAGAAAGACTTTATCCTGTTGATGGAGAATGGACACATTTCAATCATGATCTGAGTGAATTTTATGGGCAAACAATAAAATTCCGATGGGAGAATAACTACTGGTCAAGTACTGTACCATGTGATACTACAACTTATGCGCTTGATTCTATACTTGTTTATGTAACACCTCCTGATATGGATCAGCCTGTTATTGATTACATCACTGGTAATCAAGCGAATGTTGATGAGGATATGAATATAAATCTTACCTTTAATGATGCGTCAGGTATCGTAAGTGTAACAGCAGATTATAACATTGAAGGGGAAAGTGGAACAATAACATTATCATCTGCAAAAAATTCATACAATTATACAGGTATTATATCAGCAAGAGATCATGTTTGCGATGGAGATATAAAATTTAGAGTTGAGGATGAGATTGGAAATACCATTATATCGGATCGCTATAGTATATCTTGGACTGATGTTATACAAGTACCAACTACACCTTCGAATTTACTAATAACAGCAGAGAATGATTCTACAATAGCACTTACTTGGAGTATAGTTGCTGGTGCATCTGAATATAAAGTTTACGCTTCTGAAGACCCTTATGGAACATTTATTTTAGATACCTTAGGTACTTTCATCAGTGGTACTCATTGGCAGAAAAATATTGGTACGAATAAAATGTTCTATCGTATCACAGCTGGTAATGCAAGTAAAATGTTTGTACCTAAGAATAATACCAAGTCTGAGAAAGTGGATGTTGAAAAGAATCTGATATTTATAGATCCAAAGAAAAGAAGAAAATAAGCTCAATTTGTTTTGACTATGAGAACGAGTTACGACAGAAGATAACATTGGCAAAACAGCAATGGGTTGCTTGGACACTATACTCGCTCTTCCCCACTGCTTTTTGCTATGACCGTTACAAGCAATAGTACCCCAATTAGAAAAGGAAAATCATAAATGCTTACCATAAAAGAACATATTACTATAAACCAGCTTATTGAAGAATTTTATGCTGATGAAGATAATAC
>JAQICF010000267.1 GCA_027858795.1 Candidatus Delongbacteria bacterium
GATGAAAGTATTTCTGAGCATTGTGTTAGAACTGTTCATGCAGAGCAGAACGCAATATGTCAGGCAGCAAAACTCGGAGTTTCTATTGACAAAGCAACATTATATTGCAGAATGACTCCCTGTAGAACCTGTGCGATGTTAATAATCAATAGTGGAATTACAAGAGTTGTTGTAGAGAGAAAATATCAACGTGGTCAGGAATCAGAAGAAATGTTCAAGCAAGCGGGTGTTGAACTGGTTATCATTCATGACGAAATTCAAAAATATTAAACGTAGGGACGGGGTTCATCTCCGTCCTAAAACGAATTAACAAACAATAAAAGAAGATCCTGAAATAAATTCAGGATGACGAAAAAACATAAGATTGCCACACACCAGGGATTGATAAATCCATTATAGGTGTTCGCAATGACAAATGGAACAAGGGGTTTCAACCCCTTGCAATGCAGGGAAATAATTGATTTCAAAAGAGCAAATAGAATCGGTAGTTAACGCAGCAGACATTGTAGATGTGATCGGTGAAAGAATAGATCTTCGAAGATCCGGTGCCAATCATAAAGCTGCATGTCCTTTCCATGATGAGAAAACAGCATCATTTATGGTTTCCCATGCAAAGCAGATCTTCAAATGTTTTGGCTGTGGAGTAGCAGGAGATTCAATCAAATTTCTAATGCTATACGAAAATTTAAATTATCCTGATGCAATAAGATTATTGGCAGGCAGATACGGTATTGAAATAAAAGAAACATTCAGCTACCAAAATAATCATAATAAAACCGATGATGATAAAAAAGAGACTATGCGTAGTGCCATGAAATTAGCCACTGAGTTTTATCATCAAAATTTACTCAATGAGATCAAAAATGAAAATTCTCCGTTTTCAAAATATGTAAAAGAAAGAGGATTAACAGAAGAAGATTGTAAAATTTTTCAAATAGGTTATGCCCCTGATAATTGGCACGCATTAAAAGAGAATGATAAATTTAGAGATATTGATGATAAATTATTGATCGAAGCTGGATTAAGAAAGCAGAACGAAAAAGGTAATATTTATGATCTTTTCAGGAACAGACTGATGTTTCCAGTCTTCGATATTTTAGGTAATGTTATTGCATTCAGTGCAAGGACTTTGGATGAGGATGGAGTGCCTAAATATGTGAATTCCCCTGAGTCGGTGATTTATAAGAAAAGTAAAGTGTTCTTTGGATTTTACCAATCTAAAGATACTGTCAGAAAAACTCATTCGATGATCCTTGTTGAAGGTAATATGGATATGGTGTCAATGTTTAAAAACGGGTTTACAAATACAGTGGCTTTATGCGGTACCGCATTCACTGAGGATCATGCCCAGATAATGAAAAGGAATGCAGAAAAGATAAATATTCTATTTGATGGCGATGCTGCAGGTCAGAAAGCTGCGATAAAAGCTTCTGAAATGCTTTTATCAAAGGGTGTTGATAATACTATTACAATGCTTCCTCAAGGAGAAGATCCTGATACTTTTACTGAAAAATTTGGAAATGATGCGTTGCAAGAATTGATGGATAACTCTTTGAATCTAATAGATTTTAAATTAAAAGTATTAGGCAGTGTTGATAAAATAGATGCAAAAATAGCAGCTTCCAGATCAATAATTGAATCGTTAAAAGTAATTAATGACGAAATGATCCTTGAACAGTACGTAAATGAAGCGGCAGAGAAATTAAATGTTGAAGTATATTTAATTCGGAATGCTTTAAAAAAAGGTAATCAACCAAGAAAAAACAGAACACAAAATATAGAGCCAACAGAAAAATATATATGTACTAAAAAAGATCTGTTTGAATTCAATATTTTATACCTGATGCTTAGCAACGATAAAGTATGCTCAGCATACTTGAGAACTATTGATGAATCTTATTTCTTGAATCATGAAGCAACTCAATTATATATGAAATTTTATGAACTATATGAGGAAGGAGAGTCGATAAATTTAAATAATATTTTGGTTGACTTTGATGACAAATTTAGGGATTTTTTTATAGACTATACTGCTAGCCAAGAAGGAGTGTTCCTTTCGGATATAGAAGAAGATGATGAGACTGGTCTTGATATCAAGATCAATCAAGCATTCAAAGATAGTTTAAAAAAGATCAAGCATAGATTCTTCAAAAGAGAGATCAAGAAATTGTATGATGAACTTAAATTTACTTCCGACATTGAAGAACAAAATATAATCATTAGTAAGATTACAGAAATTAAAAGTCAAGAAATAGAAGTAGGTATTGGTTAAAGTAAAATTAAAAAAGACGTGCGAAATGAAAGATAAAATTGAATACTTAAAAAAGAGCAGAATGTTTAAAGATGTTAAAGATAAAGACCTTGAGCAGATATTGGAAATCTGTTCTTTTGAAGAGCAGAAAAAAGGGGATTTTGTTTTTGAAGAAGGTATATCCTGTCATTGGGTATATTTTGTATGTGCAGGAAGAGTTAAATTGTTAGCTCATTCTTCAAGTGGTAGAGATTTTATATTGAAGATCGTTTCTACAAATGACTTATTATCAGACAACAATATTTTATTTGATAGAGTACCGGAATGTATTTATAGCGCTCAGGCATTGGAAGATTCAGTTCTAATGAAGATCAGAGCAAATGATTTTTCAGCTTTATTAGATAAGCATAAAGAAATAAATCTAAACTACAATACTACTATTGACAAGCATTTACGAGAAGCATATTCAAGTCTAAAGAATATGGCATTTGAAAAAGTTGAAAGAAGAATAGCAAGACATCTGATAAAATTTGCGAATAATACCGGAGAGCAACTAGAATCCGGGCTTAAACTGGGAGTAAAACTTTCAAGACAGGAAATTGCTAATCTGACTGGAACAACTATTGAAACTGCTATCAGAGTTATGAGTAAATTCAAGAAAGAGAAGATCCTTGTTGAAAAAGGTGGTTATATATTTATTAAAAATAAGCATGGATTAGTAAAAATGGCAGATGACTTCTAAGATTAATGATGACTTCTAAGATTAATGATGACTTTTAAGATTAATGATGACTTCTAAGATTAAGGAATTACTATGAGTTCAGGACAAAAGAAAATATTGAAACAACTGAAAAGATCTTATAAGAATAATAGTAGATATTATGCAATATTAGCTGATTATCTTTTCAAGAACGGCTCTGATAAGCAGGCTCAGGATCTATTGGAAGAAAATAATGATAAATATCCAGAATATACTTCTGGAAAGTTAGTATTAGGTGAAATATTCTATAGTAGAAAAGAATATTTAAGAGCTGAGGATATGTTTAAGCAAGTTATCGAAATAAATAAAAAATCTGTAAAAGCTCTTAAATACCTGGCTAACATTGAAAGCTTAAGAAAGGATAAAAAGGCTCAATTCAACTATTTAACTGATGCTCTAAGATATGATTCTTTTGATCAGGATGCAAAAAACTTCATTCTAATGTATTCAGGGATGTACTCAGATGAAAAAGTTGCAGGAAGTAGCTATTTTTCAGAGAGGATGTCTCAGCTTTTAGACAAAGATATTGTAAACCAGGCAATTGAAGGTTCTAACAAGTATAAATCTACCTACGATCTTGAAGAATTATCCAGGATCGCTTTAGAAGAAAAAGAGAAGATGGATAAAGAAAATGATGAGATGGATAAAGAAAAGATAGGTATAGAATTAAATGAAAGTACTGAGGATGTCGATATTGATCTTGATCAAAAAGTTGGACAGGAAAATACAAGTTTCAACAAAGATGTTGAATTGAATGTCGAAAATGAATTCAAACAAACAATTGAAATAGAAAGAGATGACTCTGATGAACTTGGATTAAAAACCAAGACAGATATTGGGTTGAAAACTGAGTCAGATATTGAACATGAAGATAAAGTACTCGAAGAATTTGAAAAAGAATTAGATGCATTTAAGACTAAATCAAGTATAGAAATACCCGTGCCGAACGACATATCTGAGATATTTGAATCTGTCGATGAAACTAAAGAAGAATCACAGCTTTTTGATCCAGAAGAAAAAAGAATAGCATTGAAAGATATTTTTTCTGATGCAAATAAGAATATTAAAACATTGGAAAAATATGGAAGGTTACTTGAAAAAGCTCCGGATAATAATGATTTTAAAGGGGAGTTCCTTTTAGCCAGATCTTCATTTATTAAACAAAGACTGGTAAATGAAATAGAATATTACCAGGAAATGTCTGAGAAACATCCTGAAAATCCAAAATATTCCGCAAGATTGAAGTCTTTCCAAAGTATGATTAGTTCTGTGGATGATTATAATTTAAACTGATGAGATAAATTATGAATTTCAATAAATTATTAACTGCTATTTTGTTTCCTGCCTTGATGTTTTCACTAGTCGGGAAAAATATTGTACGATCTGAATTTTCAAATGACTTTATTCCTGCAAATTACAATAAGCAGCAAATTGATGAAGATAAAATAATAACTTTGAAAGATAGATCAGATCTCCCTGAATTATTTAAAACAAAAAGTGCAGTTAAACAGGATCTTCGGTCTGACAGTACTATGCAAGCTATAAACGGCTATAGGGTACAAGTTTATAAGTCTGAAGAAATGATTGATTCAAAGAACATGGAAAGCATGTATATTGAAATGTTCGGTGAAGATGAAGTTAAACTTATTTTTGAACAACCATTTTATAAAATAAGGATCGGAAATCTTAGAAATAGAGAGGAAGGTGAGGATTTTCAGGAAATTTTGAAACAGAGAGGTATTCGTAATACCATTCTTGTTCCCGATATGGTTACTGTGCTTATGCCGGTAACTAAAAAATAAATTTAGGACTATGAGTTCATATATGATAATTTCGTTTGAAGGTTTAGATGGCTGCGGTAAATCTACACAAATAAAAAAGCTGCAGGTATATTTAGAATCTCTTGGGAAAAAAGTTAAAATTCTAAGAGAACCCGGTGGGAACAGTATTAGTGAGAAGATCAGAGACATTCTCCTGGATAAAAAGAATTTAAATATGGTCTATGAAACTGAGTTGTTGTTATATCTTTCTAGTAGAGCACAATTGATCAAAGAAGAAGTACTGCCACTATTGGAAAGTGATCACATAGTTCTTTTAGACAGATTCATAGATTCTACTACTGCTTATCAGGGCTACGGTAGAGGATTAGATATTGATCTTATAGATAACTTAAATCGTTTTGTTACCATAAATGGAAAGTATCTTCCGGAAATAACATTTTTCTTCGATCTTGATCCTAAAGCATCTTTAAACAGAGTTACGACTAGAGGTGAGGAAATAAACAGGATGGAAGCTGTAAAATTTGAATTCTTTGAGAAAGCACATAAAGGTTTTCATATCATCCAACAGAAAAATCCTGAAAGGATAATAAAAATTGATGGTTCTCTTGAACCTGATGAAGTATTTGAAAGTTTAAAAACAGAAATGGAAAAAAGAATTAAAATATGAAAAGAATAATTTTATCAATATTTATACTTATAAATTTACTTTCTGCCGCAGAGAAAACAGATTATTATGCAGAGATGTCCGAAAATATCAAATTGTTCTTTGATGTGATGAGAACCTTGAATGAGCAGTATGTTGATACCATGGATGTTGAGGAGTTGATGACAAGCAGTATTAACTCAATGTTGAAAACTTTAGACCCTTATACTGTTCTTCTGGATGAGGATGAGGCTACACACTATGACGAGCTTAATTCAGGTAATTACAGTGGTATAGGCATATATATAGGTACTAGTGGTGCGGACAAAAGACTTACTGTGGTTTCTCCAATGGATGATACTCCTGCATCCCGCGTTGGTTTGAAAGCAGGTGACAGAATAATGTTCATAGGTAAAAAATCTACCGATGGAATGACTACGAAAGATGCGTCTAAGTATCTTAGAGGAGATGATGGGACAAAAGTCACTATTACCATTGAAAGATTAAGTAAAAGTAAATTATTAGATTTTGAGATAACGAGAGAGAAGATAAATATAAAAAATATACCTTACTCAGGTATGTTGGATAATAACGTAGGTTATATTAAAGTGAGTCAGTTCATGGGGACTACCTATCATGATTTTTCTATTGCTATGGAGAAATTAATTGCAGAGGGTGCTCATGCCATGATAATTGATCTTAGATATAATCCGGGAGGTTTACTGGGTGCTGCAGTTAAACTTGCCAACACAGTTATAGATAAAAACAAATTGATCGTATCAACAAAAGGACGTGCTGGAACTAAAGATAGTGAATATTTCACTTACTTAACTCCGATCGATACAGAAATGCCTTTAGTGGTATTAATAAACGGTTCCAGTGCCTCAGCCTCCGAGATCTTGAGTGGTTCACTTCAGGATTATGATAGAGCCGTTATAATCGGGGAACCTTCTTTCGGTAAAGGACTTGTACAGCAGATATTTAATGTTGGTAGATTATCCTCAAAATCGTTGAAAATAACCGTGAGAAAATACTTTACATCCAGTGGTCGATTGATCCAGAAAGAAGATTATTTCCATGAGGATAAAGAGGAGAAGGAGGATTTACCGGTTTTTAGTTCTTTGTTGAATGAAAGAGAGGTTGTTTCAGGTCAGGGTATCATTCCTGACATAATCATCGAAAATCCTAAAGAATCATTATATATATTAAATCTGAAAATGAAGAATAAATTCAATGATTTTTTATATTACTACATAAAAGAAAATCATGATTTTAAATATAAAGATATAGTTACTAAAGAATTACTTTCATCATTTAAAAGTTATATCAAAGAATGTGATTTTGAGTATGATCTGAAAGGAGAAAGAGAGATAGATTCACTTTTTGTTTACTCAGAGAAGAATGAATATTCCAAAGATATTATTGCTAAATTGAATGAACTCAAGAAAGAATTTGAAGATCAGAAAGGTTCTGATTTTGAGAATAATTTAAATTCAATAAAGAAATATATAGCTATTGAATTTGGCATCTATACACATGGTAATCAAGAGAAATATAAGATCTTGATAAATAATGATATGCAAATTAAAAAAGCTGTACAGATATTATCCAGAAGAAAAGAATATTACGAGATATTAGGGTATAAATAAGGATCAATCTAATGTTACATGACCAAGTTAAATTACTTTTGTTGAGCATAGCACGTAAGAATATAATTGCAGCTATAAATGGAAATAATTTAAGAGATATCTTAAAAGATGAAAGATTACCTGAAGTTGTTTATGAAAAAGGTGCGGTTTTTGTTACTTTGACCCAAGAAGGATTATTGCGGGGATGCGTTGGTTCGTTGGAAGCTTATCAACCTTTGGTGGATGATGTTTTGGATAATTCTTTTAATGCTGCTTTCAGAGACTCCAGATTTGCCAAAGTAGCTAAAGATGAAATGAAGAATATTAAAATTGAAATATCACTTTTATCGAATAGACAGGAAATTGATTATTATACATTTTCAGATCTAAAGAAAAAGATTAAACCTAAAGTACATGGTGTATACTTGACTTATGCAGGACATTCTGCTACTTTCTTACCTCAGGTATGGGATGAATTGGTTTCTCATGAGACATTCTTTGTTCATTTGGCTCAGAAGGCAGGATTAGCACCGGATTTTATTTTTCATAAACATCCTAAGATCGAGGTTTATACTGTAGAGAAGTTTAAAGAAGGATAATTTTTTTGATTCGTTTTTTTAACGAATTTATTAACAGAATAGAATTCGTTATATTTTATCACAGATGCTTCTAATTTCTTGTTGTATTTTTTTTGATTTTAAAAAACTGAGTTCAAGAGGATCAAGGATATGAGAGGATTCAATTATTTGGTCACACGATACGATTCCTTTATTCAAAAGTAACTCTTTTTGAGATTTTGTCAGTGAATGAAGAATTGTGATCGGGTAAATTTTTTCCCTGTCAATAATATCTTTAAGCCCGTTACCTTCAGGATAATCCCAACCGAGCAGGTAAAGTCCGCTACATTTTGAGAAAGTCATAGAATCGTGAGTAAAACGTGTGTTTGTGGCTACCATGCCATGAAATACATAATCGTTGAATTCTTTCATTTTCTCTCTTTTTCGAATTATGTCATTTACACGGGAATGAACATATAAAGGTACTTGGACGCTGACAGATTTATCTGAGCTTTGTCCATACTTGCATTCAACGATAAACTGGGTTTTTTCTTTTGTCGCAATAACATCAACTTCATGAGTAACACAATAGCCATCGATCACAAGAGCGACTTCAGTTTGATATCCCTGTTTTTCTAATACTTTGTCGATGAATTGTTCAAAAGGATGACCTGTTGGGCCGAGCTCCATCATAGCTTTTTTTAGTTTGTATCGCAACGATGAAGAATCCTTTTTTCTGTGCATATATCTGAATGCAGAATCATAAATTTTCTTTGTAGTTACACCTTCGTAAATCCATGAATTTATATCTTTAATAATTTCAGTTCTCAACTCGCTGTCAGCACCGGCATTTCTCAGTGATCGTTCCAGTTTCTTAGTTGAAAATGTTTCCAAATCGCCGTTTGATTTTTTTACCTGTATCATAGTTACTATTACTCCCTGTTTTGAATACTTATTTTATCAGTCAATAAGATAACATCTTCTTTTCAGAATTGAAATTATAAATTAATTGTGGATAACTATATGAAAAGGGATTTTAAGCGCAAATTATTATGATCGAAATTAATCAAAAATCTAGTCAGCCATTAAAATTCCTGGCATTGTGGGTATTTATATCCTGATTGGATGTTTGGAACAGATAGTTTATAAAATATCGTTTATATATTTGTTCGTAAAAGTAGATGTATCTGCAGTATTATTTTTTATGTGATTTTTTTTCAGGTCAAGGATAGTATAACCAACTCTTGATACTTTTACATTTTCAGATACTATGTTATGTGTAAATTTATATCCGTTATAAATTTTATTTTTTAGCGAAACATGAAAATTACCTTTAATATAGGTTATATCGTTGATTTTGTCATTGAATGAAATAACAGGCTTTAATTCATCACCTGAGAAACTGAATATGGTTTTTCTTGTAATAACAAAGATTCCATCTTGACTGGTAATAATAGTGAAAAAATCCTTTAATTCAGCAGTCGTTTTATCATTTACATAGAACTTATTTTCGATAGCATAAATTTTATTATCGTTTATTTTAATTTTTTCACCTTCTCCGAAGAACTGAATATATTCACTGTTTTCATCTGAAATAAAATTTCCATAGTCATTCATTGTCACCGGGAAAACTATTGCTGTGAGTATAAATATTATAAATAGAGATGCAGTTCTTTTCAATGGAGATTCCTCATTTTTAGTTTAATAAATCCTGTATTAAACAGGATGCTTCATATATAAGGATGATCTATCGTTAATGCAATATATAATTTTAGAAAAAATTAGATGATTATTTTAAACTTTCTTTTACTTTATTAAAAATTCATCATAATTATCCTGAGTTATTACTTTGAAGCTGTTTTCAGGATAAGCTTTTGTGAAAGTCTTGGATATTGACACTTTCTTGAGCGGATTCCATTTGAATTCATAAGCATGGTATTTTTCGTATTGAACTTCGATATAATCTATTTCCTGTTGCTGCGTTGTTCGCCAGAAATATCTTTCCCTGTCAATGGAGTTATAATTGAGTAATTTTACTCTTTCACTGATAAGATAATTTTCCCAGAGAGCTCCAACATCAGTTCTCTTTGCTAACGGTCTAAAATCAGAGATCACCGCATTTCGAATACCTGTATCATAGAAATATATTTTTTTCCCTTTTTTTATCTCATTTCGAACATTTCTGTTGAGAGCAGGAAGTCTGAATATTATATAGGTCTTTTCCAGTAGGTCAATATATTTTTCTACAGTTTTTTTATCTGACTCAACCAGCTTTGCGATCTCTGAATAAATCACCTCATTTCCCAATTGAAATGCAAGAGCTTTAACGATTTTTTCCAGCAATACAGGTTTCTTAATATCTTCAAGCATTAAAAGATCCTTATATAAATAGCTGCCAGTTAGAAGCTTTAAATGTTCTTCCGAACCGGATTTTGCGACTATTTCCGGATAAGAACCGAATACCAGTCGATTTTCAAGTTCTCTTTTTTCATCTATGGGGCCGAAATGATCTGTAAGTTCTTTAAAGGAAAGAGGGAAGAGGTGAAATTCATACTTTCTTCCTGTCAATGGTTCATTAAGATTATTCATCAGCTCAAATGAGGAAGATCCTGAGGCAATTACCTGTACTCCCTTAATGTTATCTACGATCAGTTTTATAATAATTCCAATGTTGTTGATCTTTTGAGCTTCATCAAAAAAAATAATTTTGTTATCTTGTATTATATTTTTTAGTTTTATAATCGTAGGAGTGTTAAAGATATCATTTGTATCTGTTTCATCACCGTTAAAAAGAAGAACTTTTTCTTTTCTGGATTTTAATATATTTTTTATTAAAGTTGTTTTTCCTGTTTGTCTTGCTCCAATTACTATTACAGCCTTATTCTTAAAGAATTTTTTTAAGATCAATGAGTCAATTTGTCTTTTAATCATAAGATTCCTTTTGCTGACAATTTATTGGATATTTGTAATATATTATAAAAAATAAAATAACGCAAGCTAAAACATAACGAAAAGGGATTACAATCCCTAAAAAACATAATGAAAAGGGATTGGAATCCCTAATTAATATGATTAAAATGGGATTATGGGTGTTCGTTTCAAAGAAAATACAGCAGTATAAATTATTCGTAGGGGCTGGTCTTGTGCCTGCCCATTCAATAGGTACAAGAAAAGGGCGACCACAAGAGTCGCCCCTACGAAATTTGTTGAATACGGGAATGCCGATCGAAAAACATATGATAAGAGGAGCGCAAAGCTGTTAAGCATATATTTAATTCTGAGAAAATCCTAAATCAAAGTACATAATATAAACGAATAGTGAAAGAAAAAATATAAGAGTTAGTAGAAAATTATTTAATCTTGTTAAATTTTCTTCAGAATCTCTAACAAGATCTATAGTCAATAATTTTACAATATTATGATATAAAGTTGATTTTACCACAGAATTTATTTTTTTATAATATGAGTAATAAAATGCAACAAATATATAGTATAAGGCAAGCAAAACTTCGTAAAAGTATACGAAGCGTCTTGTATATTGAAATTCAACATAGTTATCAATGAGAATTAATGTAATTACTGACACTAAAGCTATAACAATTATTTTGGCATCAATTAAAGATTTATTTTCACCGATATAAAAATTAGTTATAAAATTACGTAAACTGGTAATAACGTAATATGAAATAATGATAAAAAATATGATAAGACCTAATGGTGCGAATAGAACCATTACACTGAAGAAAATAAGTATTAAGAGTAAAATTCTAATATTCATAACTTACTCCATCAAGTCTTTGACTTCATCTTTCTTTAAATATCTGAATTCACCTTCTTTAAGTCCACCGAGTCGGAGATTATTAATTCGTACTCGTTTAAGTTCTAATACATTATTTCCAACTTTTGAAAGCATTTTTCTGATCTGCCTGTTACGACCTTCTGTGATTACAATACTCACCTTGGTAAGTTCTATTCTTTTTACTCTGGCAGGTTGTGTTTTATATCCTTCGATAGTTACACCCTTTTCAAATCGTTCGATCATTCTTTTTGTTACAGTTTCTTCTGTGATAGCAATATACTCTTTCTCTTTCTCAAAAGATGGATGCATTAGCTTGAAAGCGAAATCTCCGTCATTGGTCAGTAGAAGTAATCCAGAGGAATCTTTGTCAAGTCTTCCTACGGGATATATTCGTTCATTGATGTTTATCAGATCGGTTACAAGGGGAGAGCTTGAGTCAGTCTGCTTGAGTGAAGCTATGTAACCCTTAGGTTTATTAAGCATAATATAAATATAATCAGCTTTGATATTTGAGATTTCTTTTTCATTGATTTCTACGACATCTTTTTCAGGATCGACCTTTGTTCCAAGTTGTGTAACAATTTCTCCATTGACCTTTACTAATCCGTCAGAGATAAATTCTTCACACTTTCTACGTGATGCAACACCTTTCGATGCTAAATATTTTTGAAGTCTTACTAATTCTGCCATGATATTCCTTATATTAAGATCCTGAAATAAATTCAGGATGACATTTCCCTAAATATATCTTAAAATCTGTTGGTTAGCAAAAATAAAAAGGGTTGTTATACAAACAACCCTTCGGAGTGGGAATAACGGGACTCGAACCTGTGATCTCCAGCTTGTCGAGCTGGCGCTTTAAACCAACTAAGCTATACTCCCAGTCTGTTTTTAATCTGCGTATTTCTTCATCTCAATTTTATTTTTCTCATGTCACTTGGGTTATCCAAGCTCAATCGATAAATTAAATTGCTCTTTGAACTACTTGCTTAAAAGCAGCCTAAATTTTTCAACTTTTCAAATATCGTATTTTGTTGCTGAAATGTCAATGATAATTCCATAGATAATACCGGCGATGAAACCGGGAGTATCAATAAAATTGGTTGCTGAATATAATGAAAAACTTACTACAAGTCCTATCAATCCACCTCTGATGAGAGCAATTTTAAGATCCTTGTTCTTAGGAGTATATAAACCGATCGCTAATCCCATCACAACTCTGTTAAACCATGTGGAAAACAGGAAAAGTCCAGTTACCTGATCTCCCATTCTTATATTTATACCGATAATACAGAATACCCCCAGGACTGAACCGGTAAGTATTGCGATAATTAATCTTTTATTCATTTAAATCTCCTTTCTGAACTCATTAATAAACATCCTCATATCTTCAAGCAGGACAGCATCAGGATTGCACCTTAGTACCATCCCGTCAAGGAACATCAGACTTTTGATAATTGAGAACATACCTTTTTCGAAACTCATACCGCAGTTGACACCGAGTTTTATTGTCTGCATCATTTTCTTTGTAAGAGATACTTCTTTTACACTTTTTCCCTTAAAATCTGAATACAGATCATTGAATTTGATCCTGAACTTTTCATATTTTTCACCATGGATTGATATTTCTGCCATTTCATTGAGTCTTTGGGCACACACATCGTAATCGTATTGAGAAAGAGCATCGAAAAAATTTAGAAGTCCATGACTGAGTCTTTTACTGGCATAACCGATAGCTCCTGTATCTACAAAATAAATCTTACCGCAGCATAGCATTAGATTCCCCGGGTGAATATCTCCATGAAAAGTACCAATATTGAACATAAAGAAACCATGTAGCTTAAATAGTAATAGAAGATCTTCGTATTTCATTTCGGTATCAAGAATTTCATCAAAAGTTTGACCAGGTATATATTCTGACACCATGATATTTTCTGAGGATAGTTCTTTATATATTTTAGGAAATGCAAGTTTTGAAAGATCGAATAATTCATTGTTCTTTGCATATATTTCTTTAAGGATATCCTGTCCCTCTATTTCATTACGAAGGTCAAGCTCTCTGAGAGTATAATCCTCTATATGTTCAAGAATTCCTATAGGATTGAAAACTCTTGCCAGTTTGGGATAGAAAAAGATTGCGAATTTAAAAAGGCGTTTTACAGCTTTAACATCTTTCTCAAACTGCTTTTTAAAATTTGATTTGATTATTTTAATTACAACTTCTTCGCCTGTCAGAAGTTTTGCTCTATAAACCTGACCCACAGATGCAGTGGCCAGAGGAGAGTCGTCAATATGCGAAAATTTTGATCTGTCAACATTTTTTAGAACATCCTCTGATTTGACAGGTGTATTTGATCTGTAAAGTTTCGAAAGCTCGATACAAGTATTTTCATCAAGAAAATCAATCCTGAGAGCGTGAACCTGACCAATCTTAACTGCTAAAAGCCCCATTTTCTGGATCTTATCAATGTCCGGTTTGTTATGATAGATCATTCTTATTAGTGATAGGAAATTGAATACATTCATAATAATCAAATATACTTCATTTTAATTTTGAGTTCGGTTGGATCTTTTATTATTCTGACAGTTGATTCTTCATAAGAAGGGGGACCAAATCTGGTTTTTACATTATTTGAAATACCGAAACCTTCCGTAGGTTTGCCGTACCATGTTTTATCAAGTTCTTCATTTGAATTCTCATCATGAAGAATAGTTATTGCATAAATACCGGAAGTTAAATTTATATCAAAATTACACTTATTTTCTTTGATTTTCTTACTGTATACTGAAATAGCAAAATCAGGTTCTTCAGGAAAACCTTCGTCATTATCAAATACTAGAAGCCTGCAAAATCCTTTGTTATTATTAAATCCTTCGATTGATACAGTGACCTTTAAGCTGTCTTTTACTTCTTGTGCAAAGATCATAAATGTAAAAAAAGTAATCAACAGGAATATTACTTTTTTCACTGTTATACTCCGTCTTTTTTCATGATCAGTTCAGCCGAGATCCGTCCAGATTCATAAATTGTTGGAAGTCCACTTCCTGGATGAGTTCCTCCACCTACAAGATAGCAGTTCTTAAATTCCTCAAATTCATTATGCGGTCTAAAATAAAGCATTTGGCCAACATTGTGAGCAAGGTTGAACGTTGCTCCAAGATAAACTGAGTGATCCTTTTCCCAGTCTTCAGGAGTTACGATTTTTTCTTCGACAATATTTTCTCTGAGATCAGAATAACCACCTTTTGTCTCAAGAAGGTCCAGAACTTTGTTCCTGAAGCTCTCTTTTTCCTTTTCCCAGTCGATACTGCTTTTATTATTCGGCACAGGCACAAGAACATATATAGTGCTGTGACCTTCCGGAGCGAGAGTTTTATCAGTAACCGACGCATTCTGTACATAGAAAGACGTATCGTCTGAAAGAACTTTTGTAATTGTTATCTCATCAACATTTTTCTTGTAATCCTCAGCAAAAATAATACTGTGATGAGCAATTTCGGGATACTCTTTTTTTACTCCAAGATACAGCATGAAAGTTGAGCATGAGTATTTCTTCTTTTGTAAAGAATCGTCTGAGTATTTTTTTCTATCTTTCTTATCTACTATCTTTGACATCGCATGTGCGAAATCAGCGTTAATTATCGTATAGTCAGAAAGCTTTTTTTCTCCGTTCTCAAGTTCTACACCTTTAGCTTTTCCGTTCTCAACAATGACATTTTTAACAGACGTTGACAGTTCTATCTTTCCTCCGAGGTCTTCAAAAGCTTTAGACATTTTAAATGAAAGTTGATTTAAACCACCTGTTATATGATAAATTCCACCACCGTGTTCTATATAAGATATTATACTGAAAGTCCCTGGAGCTGACCATGGAGACATTCCAATATATTTAGCCTGAAAAGTGAAAGCAATTCTTGTATCCGGGTCGTCAAAATATCTGGCGAGAACATTATAGAGACTGGTATGGGCATCAAGATAAGGTATTGAAGTTATAAGTTGCTTAGAAAAAAAATCGCTTATTTTTCCGTAAGGCATTGAAAGACACGGCAAAAGTTTATCATATTTCTTTTTTTCTTTATGTAGATATCTGATATAACCTTCAAAACTTCCCGGAGAGAATTTTTCCATGGTCTCTTTCATTTTTTCTTTGTCAGGAGATGGATATAATTCTCTGCCGTCATGAAATTTCAGTCTGTACATAGGATCAAGCTGAACAACATCAACATAATCTTCAAGTTTTTTACCAGATTTATCAAATACAGTTTCAAGGACATCCTTCATCATAAAAAAAGTCGGTCCAATATCGAAAGTGTAATCGCCGAGCTGAAAATAACTGTTTCTTCCACCTACTTTATTTTCTTTTTCATAAATTGTTACCTTGTAACCATTGGATGCAAGAATCATTCCGGCAGCAAGCCCACCTGGTCCAGCACCAACTATGTTAACATTTTTACACATAATTTCCTCTGAAATATTTATCTGATTCTACAATAAACAAAATTTAAGTGTTCTTATCAATAAAAATATAAATTATTTAATTCAAAATAGCATTTGATATGTAATCTAACAATTATTAAATTATAGTATGAGAATTTGGGATATAAGTCCGGGATATTTGAACAGGCAGAGCCTGCTTGGTGAACACCGAGAGCTTCATGGCTTGGTGTCAATTATGGTAAATAATAAAAAAGGATACTCAAAGCATCCTGAGACTCTAAGGTGGATAGAATATGGATGGGCAATTAATATCAGACACAAGTTCCTTGCTGCAGAAATGCAACTTAGGGGATATACTGATAGATCTCCAGTAGAAACAAATGCAAACAGAAATAAATGGCCAGAAATATACATAGACGAGCCTTATGAGCAATTTGAAATACTTAAGAAAAAATATATTGATAAAGATCCTGGTAGAATTGCATTCCCAAAGAGTGCTCAAGATTTATGGGCTCAGCATAAATACTCAGTAATGGCAAGAGATTATAATTTATATAAGAAGATGGGTTCTGATATAAACAAATCAAAAAAAGGTATAGATACTAGAGATTTATTCAAAAAATTGACTGAATTACTAAGAATAGTACCTGAAGATAAATCAATAAGAAATACATTACAGCACATGTGGGGGTATGTTTCAAAATTCAGTTCTCTCACAGGGAAGGAATTGTATAATATGGACCAGAGCACATTTTTAAAAGAGATACAGGACTTATCAAAAGATAACCAAGAAAAATATCTTCTAAATTCAACAGCATTGAGTGAACTGATGATCTGGATCTGATTGTTTACCTGTTAAGAATGAAATTCAGCCTTAAATATCGAAATAATATGATATTATGAAATTATTAGTATCTTTTTTTGAAATATTAATGTATGTTTGCGACTGTCTAAAAATATGAACAAAAACAAAATTTTAAGGAAAAAATGACAAGCACAAAATTATTTAAAGACCTAGGTCTTTCAGAAACCTCATTAAAGTCTATTAGTAAGAAAGGTTTCGAAGAAGCTACTGAAATTCAGGCAATGACCATTCCTGTAATGCTAAGAGATGATACGAATATTATTGCTCAGGCTCAGACAGGTACAGGAAAAACCGCAGCATTCGGATTGCCATTGATAGAGATGATCGATCCAACATTAAAATCAGTTCAGGCACTAATCTTGGCACCAACAAGAGAGCTTGCAATTCAAGTAGCTGAAGAGATAAATTCGCTTAAAGGTGAAAAGAGATTGGTAATAGTTCCTATTTATGGTGGTCAGTCTATCGATCAGCAGTTAAGAAGACTGAAAAAAGGTGTACATATAGTTGTTGGTACTCCGGGAAGAATAATAGATCATATTAACAGAAAGACATTAAAACTTCATAATATTCAACACTTGATCCTAGATGAGGCAGATGAAATGCTTAATATGGGTTTTGTTGAGGATATGGAAGAGATAATGAAGCACACCAATGAAGATAAAAGAACTTTATTATTTTCTGCTACGATGCCATCTAGGATTAAGGTATTAGCAAAAAAGTATATGGGTGCTTATGAAGTGTT
>JAQICF010000045.1 GCA_027858795.1 Candidatus Delongbacteria bacterium
ATGCGTGAGTTTGGTGTTTGTAGAATTTGTTTTAGAGAGCTGGCAAGTTACGGTGAAATAACTGGTGTAAGAAAAGCTAGCTGGTAAGATAAAGTTTATACTCACAAGGAGATAAAAAAATGACAATGACAGATCCTATTGCTGATTTACTTACTAGGATAAGAAATGCAACTAAAGCTAAACATAAATATGTAGATATCCCTGCTTCAAATCTAAAGCGTCAGATAGTAAGAATCTTACTAGATCAGGCATACATAGAGAAGTACATCAATATCAGAGATACGAAACAAGGTATCATAAGAGTGTATCTTAGATATGATGAATATGGTAAAAGCATAATAAGTGGTTTAGAAAGAGTAAGTAGACCAGGGCTGAGGAAATATACAAGTATAAAGGAAATACCAAGAATTAAGAATAATTTTGGTATGGCTATCTTGTCTACCTCAAAAGGTGTTGTTACAAACAAAAAAGCCAAGACAATGAATGTTGGCGGAGAAGTACTTTGTTATATTTGGTAAAAGAGGTGATTTAAGTGTCAAGAATTGGAAAACTAATAATAAAACTTCCCGAAGGTGTAAGTTTAGACATCAAAGGTAAGAATGTAACTGCGAAAGGTCCTAAAGGAGAATTAAGCCTTGAACTACCTGATGTTATTACTATAGAGAACAACGAAGGTCTTGTTGATCTAAAAAGAAAAGACGAACTAAAGAAATCAAGAGCATTCCACGGTCTTTTTAGAGCATTAGTAAATAATATGGTAATTGGTGTATCCGCAGGATTTACGAAAGAGTTAATCCTAGAAGGTGTTGGTTGGAAAATGGAAGTTAAGAGCAACTACCTTATTATGAACCTTGGTTATTCTCACCCTATTTATTTAGGCATTCCAGATGGAATAACTATGGAAGCAACAAATCCAATCAGTAATAAATCAGGATTAAAAATTTCTGGTATAAGTAAAGAAATCGTAGGTTTAATGGCAGCAAAAGTAAGATCATTCAGAAAACCAGAACCTTACAAAGGTAAAGGATTTAGATATATAAATGAAGTGATCATAAGAAAAGCTGGTAAAACTGCAAAAGCGTAGTATTTATTCATAAGGTGAGTGAACATGAAAAAAAATAAGAATACAGCAAGGTCAAGAAGGAAAATGAGCATAAGAAATAAAGTCTTTGGTACTCCAGTGAAGCCAAGACTTAGTGTTTTTAGAAGTAATTTACACTTTTATGGTCAATTGATAGATGATGAAAACAGTAAAACTTTGCTAAGTATTTCCAGTAATTCAACCGAAGTTGAAGAGCAAATAAAATCTTCAAAAGAAGTTAAAGGCAAAAAAGGTGTTGCTTTTGTTATCGGATCTATATTAGGCAAAAAAATGAATGACGCTATGATAGAAAATATCGTTTTTGATAGAAATGGATATTTATATCATGGTAGAGTTAAAGCATTTGCTGACGGTGTAAGAAAATCCGGTATAAAATTTTAAGAAAAGAGGTGAATTTTGGCTCGCGATAATAATAGAAAAAATTTTAAGACTAAAGATGATGCTCAACAGCTTATTGAAAAAATGGTTAAGATAAACAGGGTAACCAAAGTTGTTAAGGGTGGTAAGAATTTCAGTTTTAATGCAATTATGGTTGTAGGTGATGGAAAGGGAAAAGTCGGCTGGGGACTTGGTAAAGCACTTGAAGTAACTGATGCAATTGCAAAAGGAATTGAAGAGGCAAAAAGAAATTTAATAGATGTACCTATCGTTAATGGAACAGTTCCACATGAGCTTATAGCAAAGTATGGAGCAGGAAAAGTATTATTAAAACCTGCATCTGTTGGTACCGGAGTTATTGCTGGTGGAGTTGTTAGATCAGTATTAGAATGTGCGGGTTATCATAATATCCTTTCTAAATCTATGGGAAGTTCAAATGCACACAATATTGTGAAAGCTACTATAAAGGGTTTGTCCATGATGAAAAGCGAGAGCATGGTACTGAAGGAAAGAAAAATTAGTAAAGAAAAGCTTTATAATTAAAATTTGCACTTAAGAGGAAGAAATGTCTGATAAAATGATTAAAGCAACTTTAGTAAAAAGCTTGATTGGTCAAAAAAAAGGTA
>JAQICF010000056.1 GCA_027858795.1 Candidatus Delongbacteria bacterium
ACATAATTTTAATACGATGGAACAACTTTACAAAAAGTATTCATTAAATAATTTCGAAAAAAATATCAGAAATATTCTTAATATATGATAACGAAAATATCAAAAATGTAGAAGTAGCTACTTTGATCAATTTATTTTATATTACAATAATTTTAATCGTCAAATAAATAATTACTAACATAAGACCCGTTAGAGCAATCATGAGAAAGAACTCAAATCTTTGCAAAATCTATCAATTCCTAAAGCGACTAAAAACTGTTAATAAAACAGAACATGCTTAAAAGTGAATATTGTGCCAATAACACCCAAAAACCTAGCTAAGAAGGCAAATGCAATCAGGTCGAATTTCATAAGTATTCTAATAATATAAGGCATTGCAAAAATTTGAACTATTACTCCAAAAATAGACTGGCTATATTTTTTGGTTCAAAGTCCAAACAAGGTTTGTATTGTTTATTGTCATGTTTTATTTTTTCGATAGCAGCAAAAATTGTTTTTTCATCATTTTCACAAAAGACATATCTATTATAATCATCGAAATATTTTCTCATTTCATCTTTGTATTCACCATCTAGTATAATCAAAATAGGATTACTTGTTGATGCATAATGGTAAACTTTCCCCGGTATTTGAGTTCCGACTTTATTTAACACACAAACTAAAATATAACATTCTTTTTCATATTCGTTAACTTTCTCTTGTGTGATTCTACTATATATTGAAATATTATTTGTGCTTTTCAGCTCAAGATCTGAACCACCTGCAATTATAAGATTTAATTCATTGTTTTTACAAACATTATAAAGTGGAATTAAGTTTCGTACTTTTGAGGTATAGGACCCGAAATATCCGATTGTATATTTATGATCATTTTTTGTAGTATCACAAGAATTATTTGATTCATTAAATGTAACTGGTGTTGGTAAAAAATGCATTTTATTTGAAAATTCAGGAAATAATTTCTTTTGACTATCGAGAGTAAAAGGAGAGACATAAATAATTTTATCAGATGAAGAAAGCATTTTTTTCTCGATATGTTTAAGTATGAAATGTGGATAAATGGTTTTCTTTGTTATATCAATAGTTAGAGGGTCTCCCCAATATTGAATCCATTTGCCGTACTTTAGTCCTGAAGTGATTAGTTTATTTGCTGTAATATGAGATGTCTTTGGATCTGAAGAGGAAATAATAAAGTCATAATGATCCCTCGGAAGACATTCTTTATTAACTTTCTTTGCTATAGAAACAGTGTTATCAAAAATACTGAATGTGTGGTAAATTTTTCTAATGAATGGTAGAGAATTCTTTTTAATTCTTCCTCTTATGGTATTCTCAGATTTAGTTAAAGCACTGTATATGTTATTTTTCTTCAAGCTTATAATTTTTATTTTTTTATCCCATTTTATTGATTTGTCGTTATATGGATTTGAAGCTGAATTATCAATTGTGAGAATATGAATCTCGTAACCATTTTTCATCAGACCATCAATCAGTGCCTTATTTCGCAATACTGATGATGCATTTGAGTAAATAGAAGTCATTATTATAAACAATATATTCAAACCATTATTCCCATAAATTAACTGTATTTTAAAATCAGATAAAATATCGACATTGAAAATATTACAAACCCCGTAAGTAGTACAGTGTATTTTCTTGTTGCAACAGAACTTGAAAAAAAACCATCTACACCAAGTATAACTAAAAAAGGATAATAAAGCATCGTGTGTCTGAATGTAAATGTTGTTAGTACAATTGCATAGAAAAATGTAAGAAAAACGAATGCGATCCAATCAAGTTTAATTACTCTTTTTATAACAAAAGGTAAGGAGAATATTTGTACAACTACACCGATGTATATAAGCAGATATACAAAATCGAATAAAAGTTTATCTTGTTGTCTGAACAAATTAAAAAATAAAGGTGGAGGTGTTATAAAAGCATAGAGCGATCTTAAAACAATACCAAAAGGTAATATTGATCTATTAAATACAAACTTACTTAGTCCATCTGCAGAGGCCGTTGAAAGATAAGAAGAATATATTTCTATGTAATGATCAAGTCTAAGATTTTCAAGTAATACATTTAAATATGTAATTGCAATCAAAGGTACAAATATGAATAATTTACCAATTTTTAATTTATAGGAAAGCATAATAGTACAAAATGATAATGAAAAAAGAATTGAATTCGCTCTGGTATAATAGGAAATAAATATAAGCAACCATAATATAAATGCATATGGTATTTTAAAACTAAAATTTTTAAATTCTGTTATTTTGTCAAAAAAATAAACGATATAAAGAATTTGAAATAAGTTTAGAGTATCTCTAAACACATGAGCATTAATGTAATGTATATTCGGGGTTAAAGCGAATACACCCAAAACAATATAGATTTTTTTATCAGATAGCTTACTGTATTTTCTTAAGAAATATTCAATTATAAAACAAGACCAAATTAGAAGATATACGTTGAATATTCTTGGTATGAAAGTACTGTAACCGTCAATTAAATTCGCGAATTTCATAGAAGAAGCAATCAGTACAACATAGAATGGAGAATTGTGAAACAATCCGATGATTCCTGAATCTAACACTTCCGCTGGATTGTACATGTTAGTACCAAGGATAGTCATGGCTTGTCTTTCATAGGTTAAATCATCTGAGCCACCATTGAAATAAGGAGTGCCTAAGTAAAACAGGTTGCCATAATATACTATAAAAACAAAAAAAAGTGAGACGATGAATATTATAAGATATAAATTAATCGACTTTATATCTTTTTTTAATATTATTGGTAACGTGAAAAGAGATAATATTATTTGAATAACGAAGACCGACAGAGATAATGACAGTAACGAAGAAAGCAAAATGAAAAAACTAAAATATATTATTGTTTTTAGCTGTTCATGAGAATATCTTGGTATGAGTAAATTCATTATTTTGTATTTTGACCAATAAATTCCACAATCCTTTTACCTTGAATAATATAATTTTTATTAGCTACAAAATCAAAGGCTCGTTTAGATAATTCTTTGCGTTCTTTATGAGTCATAAATGTTGCTTTCTCCACCGCATTCATTATTGTTTCAGGATCATTATTTTCTAACACTATAAGGTAATCACGATATTCCTCAGGAATACCTGACAGCATAGTAGTTATAACAGGATTACCTGATACCATATATTCCAGAGTTTTCGATGGGAAAGAATATTTTGTATATTCGTCCTCGTCAGATCGGGCATTTATTAGGAAATCGGATTCCTGCTGTACTTTAGTTATGTTATTACCAGTCAAGAATCCCTTATAAACAATGTTATTATGGTTATTACATATAGATTTTAACTCGTCTTCGAAATCACCTTTACCGTATATTTCAAGAATTAATGCTGAGTTTTTTGATAGAGTAAATCCTTTCACGATATTTTCAATACCATATCTCTTAGATAAACTACCTGTATAAACGAATTTTATGCAATTTTTTTTACTATTTGAAAAATCAACTTTTTTTAGATTGTCTAGGTCAAGTATTCCTTCGACAACAATATATGGTTTTTTAGGTGCAAAATCTTCAGCTAAATATTTTGTGAGCACAATTAGTTTATCTGCCTTTTTCATCAAAAATTTAGAAACAAGTAATTCGAAGTTCCTAAGTTTTGATTTAAATTTATTTTCTTTGTTGCTTCTTACTGAAGGTGGATCAGTCCAGATACAAACTAAATCAATTTTGAAAAGTCTTGATACTATATATCCTATCAGCATAAATGGAACATGAACTGAATAAACAATTACACCACCTTTATTCTTTACTCTGTAGTACTTCTTTAAGGAATAATAAAGACCTGAAAAAAATCTTGTAATGATCTTTAGTAAAGTGGTGTTGCAATATGGCAACTCAAGTATTTTTATATTCTTATTGAATAATGATACGATCCAGTTATGTTTTTTTATATATATTTTATCATAACGAGGATAATCTGATACAGGTCTAGCAGAAATATATGTGAAATCATAAGTATTCTCAGATTCGCAAGCTTTAATGAAGTTCCAATTGAATTTGTGAGTTTGAATTGCTGCAAATTTATCGTTTGAAAAAACTTTTAACATTTCTTCATCAGGTATAGCAAATCCTAAAAACAGAATATTTTTCCTCATATTTTTCCCAATATTATTTCTACTGTTTTCCGCACATCATAATTTTCTTCTAGGTATCTTCTACTATTTGTGCTCATCTTTGTTCTTAATTCTTCATTATCCGCAAGTTTATTTGCATTAGAAATAAAACTCTCAATATCTCCGCTTTCAGACCATAACCCATTTTCAGAGTTTTTTATCACATCTTTGATATCTGTATTCTTGTCAGTAGCCGCTAAAATAGGCATGGATGATTCCATGTAAGCAGTTAACCTTGAAGGAAAGTTGGGGATCGTAAATCTTTTATCCAGAAAGATTAAACCGATATCTGTGTTGCCTAAAAGTTTATCGTATTCATTTTTATGTAAATATCCAAAAAGAGCTGCATTTGAAGGTTTTACGGTGTTAAAGTGTGATTTTAATTTATTATATTCTGTACCACTTCCGACAATAAGTAAAAATCCTTTCTTTACCCTATGAAAATTACTTACTACTTCAAGTAAAAAATCTATTCCTTGGGGTTTTCCTAAATTTACGCCGTAAACAAAAAGAACAGAGTCAGCAGGTATTTTGTATCTGTTTAGTAAATCTACATCTTTTTCTGATTTTTCTTTTTTCTCAATTGGTATGATCGCATTTGGGAAAACTTCGATCTTGTTTTTATCTAAAGACGGATTATGATCTAATATGTATTTTATATTTGCCGGAGACATGCAACCTATATAATCAGACAATTCGTAAAGTTGTTTTTCTTTTTTTCTAAAATATTTATGTAAAAAACCATTTTTTTTGATCAATCCTATATCCACTGCATTTTGAGGGAAAATATCTTTTAAGATCAAGTATGAAATACTTTGGTGTTTAATTTTAAAGTGTTTTATGACCTTTCCAAATGTAATAGGTGGTGTAGAATACATAACCATATCAAATTTAATGTCCTTGAAATACTTATTGATGGCATTTAGATATTGTTTTTCAATTAAAAGTGTTGAGATACCTTTTTCAATGAAACCACATTTTGTAATATTGCCTGTTTGAACTTTTAAAGTTTTAATATTACCATAAATTGATAATTCTGTTTTAAGTTTAGTTCTTTTCTCTCTTGGGCTGACAACAAAAACATCACATTTATCTGCAAGAGTTTTAACCAAATCTGGATAAATACCTCGTTTGTTGATATCTTCAAAATTCGCCAATGTTAACAATAGAATGTTTTTCATTTTGTACCTGTAAATCTATTGTTTATTGTTTCGCTTTCGTAGTTAATACCTTCTCTGACAAAGACTTTTTTCAAAGTTAAAATTAAAATCTTGATATCAAGAAACAAAGACATATTGTCGACATATTTTACATCATAACTGAACTTTTCTTCCCAGGTGATCGCGTTCCTTCCACTTACTTGAGCCAATCCTGTTATACCAGGTCTTACATCATGTCTTCGTGCTTGTTGTTCGTTGTAAAGGGGAAGATATTCTGTTAACAAAGGTCTAGGCCCTACGAGGCTCATATCACCTTTCAATACATTGATCAATCCAGGTAGTTCATCGATACTCGATGACCTTATAAAGTTGCCTAATTTTGTTTTTCTCATTCTATCAGGCAATAAATCGCCATTTTCATTTCTTGTATTTAGCATGGATCTGAATTTTATCATTTTAAAGATTTTACCCTTTAATCCTGGTCTTTTTTGTGTGAAGAAGACTGGAGAACCTAATTTTATTCTTATAAAAATCGCAGTTAAGATCAACATAGGAGAGATTATAATAAGTCCCATAAAAGACAATATTATATCAATAATTCTTTTAAAATGTTTGTAAATAAGCATAAATTATTATTTTACTCTTTAATTCGCAGAACTCTAGCTGGATTACCTACTACAATGCTGTTTTCTGGAACATCTTTTGTGACTACAGCACCACCACCAATAATACTATAATCACCTATTTTCACACCCTCTCTTATGGTAGCATTACTTCCGACATGGACTGCCTTTCCGACATGAACATCAGCTCCAACGACTGCATTCGTAGCTAAATGAGCAAAATGATCCATAAAGCTATCATGCCCAAGAAATGAATTAGCAAGTAACATACAATTGTCAGAAATAGTAGAATCAGGGCTTAATTGAGCAAAAGGTGCGATTAGTACACCTTTGCCAATTTTGCAATAATCAGTAGGTATAACAGAATTTGGATCTATTATGCTATAAAACTTTTCTTTTGGTATGTTTAATGAAATTATTTTTTGGTGCATTGCTTTTTCATTCTTAAATCCTACATAAGCAATGAATACATATGTATTATCATCCTTTAGTAAATCCCATAAATCTTCAGTTTTTCCAATAACTTCGATTTGTTTATATTTACCTATTTTTGTACCTATTTCAATAGAGTCATTTAAAAATCCAATAACTTTTGCTTCACCTACTCTATCAATAATCGAAGAAGCAATCATTCCGATTCCTTTTCCACCTAAGATTATAACTTTTTTCATTACTTTCCTGATTATTTATTTTTACTTTTTGTCAATTTATGTCTATGAAGCATTTTCTTAGCCATAAGCACCATTGGTGGTCCGATAAATTTCCCATTCATCAAAGCAACACCTTTACCTTCTGACTGAGCTTCTTCATATAATTTCAGCATTTCTTTTGCATCTTCAACTTCTTGTTCGGATGGAGAATAATACTGATGAACTAAAGGAATCTCTTTAGGATTTAAAACAAGCATTCCTTCAAATCCCAGATTTTTTGCCAGTACAATATTTTTCTCAAGATCTTCTAGATCATGGACATGAATATGAACTGTGTCTATAGGTATTACTTTGTTTGCTTTTGCGGCCATTGCGATCAATGCTCTAGGATTAAATATACTCAAACCCTCAGCATCGTGAACACCACCAAGATCACCTACAAAATCTTCACAACCAAAAGCTATAGCTGTTACTCTTGGAGATGCTTGGCATATCTCTTGAGCATTAAGAACAGCAGCAGCAGTTTCTATCAAAGGAATGATCTTATAAGTACCAACAGGAATACCTTTTTCATATTCGATTGTCTCAAGTAGTTTGTCAAAGAAATAAACATCTTGACCTGTTTGAGATTTAGGGTACATAAAACCATGAACACCATCAATTGTAAGTTGATGAACATCTCGCAGTAACTCACCACTTTCACGATCATTAACTCTAGGATAAACCTGATGATCCACAAAACCACCATTCTTGACCATTTTAATTATCATATTTCTGGCCATCTGTTTGTTTTCAACAGGTTGAACAGAATCCTCTATATCTAAAAGGAGCACATCTGCATTAGATCTAGCTGCACTTTTCATAAGTCTTTCATTGTGTCCTGGAACGAACATCAGGCTTCTCATTAAATGTTTATTAAACATATTAAGATCTCCTTTTTATTAAAACTTTTCTTCTGAATTTAAGTACATCTTCATTTTTCTGATTATAACCGATTGTCTCGACATAAACAACACCTCTGTCAGGTTTTGTTTTTGAAGGTGTTACGGACAACACTTTTGTTTTGGCATAAAGAGTATCATTTAAATGAACCGGTGCTAAATGTTCAACAGATTCATAACCGAAATTAGCAATTGCTTTTCCACTGATATCTGGAACTGTCATACCTACTACAATACTGAAGACCAAAGTACCAACTACTAATATCTTTCCATGTTGATTCTTTTCAGCATAATCTAAATTGGTATGTACAGGATGATGATTCATTGTCATTAAGGAAAAAATATTATTATCAGATTCAAAGATAGTTTTTGACAATGAATGTTCAATTAAATCACCTTCAACAAAATCTTCAAAATAATTTCCCAAATTACTTGGTTTCATTATAAGTCCCAAAGTTTAATATTATTGTCATATAGCTTTATTTTAATCATGTAAAAGATAAGCTCAAGTATGCTGAAAGTAAAGATTTTAATTTTATTCGATTAAAGACATTTTGACAATGTGGGGAGAATCAATTAAATTAGAGCAGGGATTATAGATTCGAGTCTCGTAGAGTTCGCAGGGATGTGTACCTAATCAGATAAATTCATAACGTCTGTAATAAAAATAGATTGCTTCGTTCCTCGCAATGACAAAAGAAAAAACCGTTCATCGAGTGAAAACTTGTTTTTGTATCGAGATGACGGTAATGACAATTAAACAAAAGAAAGATACTGAAATAAATTCAGCATGACGCAATGAAAAAACTATTATTCACCTTAATTATATTGAACATAGCGTCTCTTTACTCTATAGAATATAAAGAGTACGATGCTTTTGCACGAACGTATGTTCCTTACGATAGTACAGGAATAAACCCAAACAGAATGGCTTTTTCTATAGCATCCACATTGGTAGCATCTGCAGGATCATATTATGCAGTAAAAACTGCCTGGTGGTATGATCAAGCTAAAGATTTTCATTTTGATGAAGGTCTCGATCTTATCTATTCAAGTAACTTAGATAAATTTGCTCATTTTTATGGTGGAACGGTCATCCAGGATATCTATTACAGATCATTAAGATGGTCAAATATGGATGAAGTTCCTGCTCTTTGGACGAGTATGGGATTTAGTATGTTTATACAAGTTATGATAGAAATGAAAGACGGTTATGCCCACCAATGGGGTTTTAGTCTTTACGATATGATGTACGGAACTTTAGGAAGTTCATATCATCTATTACAATATAAGTACCCGTTTCTAGATGATTTTAATTTTAAAATGAGCTATTACACTGTTGAAGATGATTATGATCCCTGGCGTGCGAATAAATTTGATGAAGTCATAGAAGATTATCCAAATCAGACATATTGGTTGACTTGGAAAACCAATAATTCATTACCGAATAAAGTTGAAAAGTATTGGCCAGATTTCCTTGGATTAGCACTTGGTTTTAGTGTAGATGACAGGATAAGTATGGATCCAACAGATAAATACGATAAATGGGAAATCTATCTCGCATTTGACTATGACATTGAAGAAATGGTCAAGAACGTTGACAGCCCGATTATAAAATCAATAGCACATTATTTAAATTACATAAAATTCCCAAGCCCTGCGATACGGTTTACGCCGAAATTTAAAGCGTATGGAATTTATTTTTAAAAAAATATTTACCACGAAAAAATATGTGGTGTCCGTCCGTAGGGGAAGGCTCCCATGTCTTCCCACGGCGTTGACGAATAACCAAAATCCAACACGGAATAACCCGTTTTTGGATTGCCACATACAATGTATTCGCAATGACCAATGTAACCGTAGGGGACGGTTTCTTACCGTCCCCAAAACGATAATTGATTCCCCTGGATTCCCGGATCAAGTTCAAGGATCACAAAAGAAAGATAGATGCTGAAATAAATTCAACATGACTCGATGATTCGTGTAAGCTGAGATGCTGCATAAAGGGGAATATTTATGAATTCTTTATCCATGATGAAATTCTTTGGAGAAAGTCTTACTATCAACCTCGGTTTATACTTGTCCTGATAACTTCTCAAACTTTTAATGTTCCTTGATAGACCGCTTTTGACTTCTACAGGGTATATGCCATTTTCGTACTGAATAATGTAATCAACTTCTGCATCGCTTTTTGATGTCCAGTAAAAAAGCTCTTTGTTGTATTGTGCCGTCAACTCGGCAGCGACATAATTTTCAATAAAAGCTCCGTTGTACTCACTGAAGATCTCCGACGGCCTTATGATGATATCCGAAGTGAGGTTAAGCATGGCTCCGAGCAGACCTGTATCGGA
>JAQICF010000102.1 GCA_027858795.1 Candidatus Delongbacteria bacterium
TTCTATGTGCTCACTCATGTAAGAAATATACGCTTTTTCAAAGCGTTAAGAAAACCTTAGGTTTTCAAACTTTCCTTTTTGACCCCGAGGCAAGCCTAGGGGTATTCTCTTCGAATAAAACAGTCATCTCCAATTTTTCTTTTTGAAAGAATAACTGCATTATTGCCTACAAAAACTCGTTCCCCTAATTTTGTTTTTGCACTTATACCGCAATCAGAGCAAACTGTAGAATAATTACCAATTTCTACATCATAACCAATAGCTGTGGACATGATAGTTACGAAATTTTTTATTGATACATTTACGCTTATGTAAGAATTAGGATAAGCAACGAAACCTTCGCCTATATAAGAATTATCACAAATTACTGCGGTCGGATGGATTATACTTTCAAAGTAAGCACCTCTTGACTTGAGTAAATCTACAATCCTTTCTTTGTCCTTTGGAGAATACATACCACATGCAAAAACTTCGCTATGTGCAGGGATACAATCTTTAATACTTCCAATTATTCTATACTCACATTCATAGGAATCTAATGCATTTGGATTATCATCGATAAACCCTTTTATATAATAAGCAACATTGGGATTCGCAATATTATAATCTTTGATCCATTGTAATAATTCTCTCCCTGTTCCGCCAGCACCAACTATAACGATCTCTTTCACAGTTTATTCCATAAACTCTAAAATATCATTGATGGTTTGAAATTTTACAATCTGTTCTCCTGACAATTTTTTTCCAAATTGTTCATCACATAGAACAATAAGTGATAATGCTGCCATTGAATCCCAAACTTCAACCTCTTTTAATGTCATATTTTCATTCAAGGTACCTTCGTCCATTTCCAACATGTCTTCAAGTAATGCAATTTTTTCTGCGTTTGTCATTTTGTCTCCTTGTTATTTTAATTTAGTTTTAAGATAAATATCCGCCGTCAACCACAAGTCCAGTGCCTGTAATAAATTTAGAAGCATCACTTAGAAGGAATGCAATAGCATTTGCAGCATCAATTGTTTCTCCTATTCCCATATATTGGTCATTCCATACTGTTGTATCTCCACCCTGCTCCAGGAAACCTTTATACATCTCCGTTTTTATCATGCCAAAAAGAATTGTATTAACTCGAATTTTCCTATTAGACAATTCTTTAGCCATCGGTTTTATAATACTATCTAATGCCGCTTTAGATGCTGAATATGCACCTTGTGATTTATTTCCTTTATTTGCTGCAACAGAAGATATCCCCAGAAAACTCGCACCTTCTTTGGATTTACTTTTTTTGCTTAAGCAACGAACTAATTCAACAAAGGAGTAAAAATTAATAAGCATCATTTCATGGAGAAAGTCATATTTTATTAATTTCACAGGCCTCATTATTGATATTCCTGCACAATGGACAAATCCATTCAAAGGACCATTCAAATCAACAATATTCTGAACTAGCGTTTCGATACCTTCGATTTTTTTCAAATCATAGGAATAAATCTTATGTGCTTTACCTTCCATTCTGGATAATGTACCTTTTAAATTATCTATATTCCGCGCAATCATTATAATGTTTGCGCCAAGTTTGCTTAGATGAACTGAGGTTTCCCGTCCAATACCTGATGAAGCACCTGTTACTAGTATTGTTTTGCCTGTTAAATCAATTGGGTTAATCATGTTTTATTCCACCATTTGAATAAAATTCATCACTCTCTAAAATTGGATAAATTATTTCAGGTGATATGCTTAAAGACATAACTCCCCAAGATAACCCAACACCAAAACCTGACAACAGCATTTTTTTCACACCTTTATCTTCTGAATCTCCAAATACGTGGGAAAGTGTTAAAGGTATTGATGCTACGCTGGTATTCCCATATTGATCTATTGAAATTGCCATTTTATCAGTAGTAAATTTAGTTTTCTTTGCTACCTGTTTCAATATAAACAAATTAGCCTGATGCATTATTAAATTATCATAATCCTCAGAAGTCTTATTTTCTGATTGCATAAATTCCTTTATCAGTTCTGGAACTTCCGATATCGTGAAATTAAATACATCCATACCGTTCATATACAGATCATAATCGGATCTGATATTACCGTCAGGCCACTCTATTCTATTGGGAGATGATACTGGATTTCGAAATGCACCCGCTTGTTGTATAATTGCACGGTATCCGTTACCGTCAGTCCTTAATGCTGCGTTAATTTCATCAGTATTCTCTTTTTTTTCTAATAGAGTTGCCGTTCCAGCATCACCAAAAAGCATAACTGCAGACCTATCTTCGGGTGATATTAACTTACTGAGTGTGTCGCCGGCTATTAACAGAGCTTTGTCAATATTTGAAGAATTCATTATAGAGCATAATGTTTGTAATCCATATATATAACCCGAGCAACCAAGGTTAATATCAAAAACAACACAGTCTTTTGACAAATACAGTCTTTTCTGAAGAACACATGAAGTTGAAGGTATTTTGTAATCAGGTGTTTGGGTAATAAATATTAGCGCTCCAATAGATGATGGTTCAATTTTCTTTTTTTCAATTAAAGATTTAGCTGCTGAAAATCCTAAATCTGATGCGGTTTGGTTTTCTTGTGAAATATGAATATTTTGAACACCTGTCATTTTTTTAAATTTTTGAACAGTTTCATCACCAAACTGGCCTATAAAATCATCAATTTTTTTTACTTTTACTGGTACTGTCGTGCTTATGCCTGTTATTTTAATATTTTTGTGAATAAATTTAATCATCTTTACCTCACCATGTTATTATTGTACTACCCCAGGATAATCCCACACCAAAACCTATGAGAAGAACTTTAAAACCTTTTTTCAATTTACCCGACTCTTCAATTTTTTTTAAAATAATAGGTATCGTAGGTGAAACAGTATTACCTGTATACTTCATATCAATAATAAACTTCTCTTCAGGTATTTTAACTTTCTTTCTTAAAAAATCCAACATAAATTTATTTGCCTGATGAAATACAAATAAATCAATATCATCCATTTCTAATTTGTTCTTCTCCAAGACATTTTTTATAGATTGAGGAACAATTTTTATTGTAAAATTAAAAATATCCGCTCCGGCCATATAGAGATTATCCTTGGAACGGATTGAACCATTGTCTTCGTATGTTACTTTAGTTTTCTCATCTTTTGGAGTTCTAGCTCCACCCGCTGGTATGATGAGTTTGTCATATCCGCTTCCGTCAGTTCCAAGATCAAACTCTCCAATTTCATGTACACACTTACTAATCAGCGTTGCGGCAGCACCATCTCCAAATATTGTTCTTGAACTTTTATCCATTGGATGAATATGTTTTGAATACGTTTCTGCAGTTAATAAAAGTACATTTGATGCAATGTTCGAATTAACAAGTGCTTTAGACATTGCAAGTCCATAAATATATGCTGAACATCCCAAATTAAAGTCGAAAGCACCACAAGAATTAGGAATACCAAGTCGATCCTGAATCATACATGCTGTTGTAGGTAATATGTAATCGGGGGTCTGAGTAGCAAGAATAACAAAATCAATCTCTTCAGGTGTAATAATTCCTGAATCAAAGATCTTCCTTGCAGCTTTAACTGCAAGATCTGAAGCACACTCTTCCTTAGTTGCGATCCGTCTCTCTTCTATTCCTGTTTTACTTGATATTTTCTCAGCAGTCCAATCTTTGAATATTTCAGAAAGGTCTTGATTTGTTAAAACAGATTCCGGCAAATAATATTCAATAGCTTTTATACCTGCACCCATAATTTTTTTCCTTCTTTATTTATTTGAAAATTTAAAGCTTATAATGCTAAATGTAAAGATTTTTTTTAAGATAGTCGTTGCGTTAGTTATTTTTAGTTTAAAATATTCTTGACCAGTGTTCTGAAAGTTCTTTCGGAAGTGCGAACCAAAGATCCTTTTTTTCTTTTAAAAACTCCAGATACTCTCTGTATAGTTCAGAATATTTGCCTGTCAGATAGTCAGGGTGCGTTATAAGTAATATTATACCTTTATTTTCTATGAGCCAGTCTGTTTTTTTCTTCCAGATATCAATATCATTTCTCTTCATCATAAAGAATAAATCATGGTCTTGAGGTAACGTATAAGGTAACTCAATGAACTTACCTGCTTTAAAAGGCCAGATAGATCCTGTACCACCAGGGAAAGGTTGGAATGGATCATAGTCAAAGCAGGATGCATCATATTCAATATCAAGCTTCTGTAGCCACTCTAAATTCCTATGAACCATAGGAGCTCTAAAACCTTTAGCTCCATACTTTTTAATAGCTTTGTTTATCTTTGGAACTCTTTTACTAAATTCTTTCTCAGAATAGAAAAGTTTCCCATCATGATTATAACCGTGGATACCGATCTCATGACCTGATTTGTTAATAAGATCAATAATACCCTGATCAATGCTATATTTGTAAGGAACTATATTCCAACTCGACTTAAATCCTAATTCTTCTTCAATCTTTAAAATATTCGGGATATTATCAAAACCTTCCTCAGTATCAACATCATGGGTTAAGATAACAGCAGCATCTTTATTATTAGGATAAAGCTCTAAATCTGCTATCTTATTTTTTACTATGTTAGCAAGTTCATCCCAGATAAAATTTTCTTTCAGTTCTACCTTTCTGCTTACTCTATCCTGCAACCAGTGCCTGATAAAAAGTGGCATTACAGGTCTAGCAAAATTATAATAAGCTTTCTTAAAGATTGAAAAACTATTATCAAAATCATTCTCTGTGAGAAATTTTATAATACGTTCATCCTTAATATTTAAAAGGTTAATGTCCATAGTTTTACACTGAATATTTATAAAGTAACTCTCCGATAACTCTACAAATAAACTTAGGTCCGTATATTATCATAGGTCCGATAATGTATTTTAAAATAGGACTATCCTCAGATTGTTCATCAATTTCAGGATAGTGATTATATTCGAGCTTTTTTCTCTCAGTACCCCAGAAAGATTTGAACTGACATAAACTTTCCTGCTTTATCCCTGTTTTTCCAAAATCATATACTTTATATCCAAGATCATTTGCATGTTCCATTGT
>JAQICF010000139.1 GCA_027858795.1 Candidatus Delongbacteria bacterium
CTTGTACTCCATACAAATTATTTCAAAAATATACTAATATTTATTGCTCTTTACTAAAGAAATTTTATCCTTTTTTACTCTATACTTCAAACATATTTAACAGTTACACTCTAAATATAGCACTATCAAAGTGTCAAATAGTGACCTTTTGCTCTTTTTTCGAATTATTTTACATTATTTTTTAAAAGCCTACCATAAAAGATTTTAGAATGTCACTTAACGGTCATGGCAAAAAGCGAATCGTCAAGTCAAGTCGGGAGTTCAAGTCATTTTGCCAATGTTAGCCCTTGTTTATTTTTCTTTTTAAGAATTAGTTCTTCAATCCCTATGTGTCAATTTATCATTCTTTCTGTTTAATGTAAAGTGTATAATTAAATATCGAATTTAAAAAAAATGATCGTATATGTGAGAATCAAAAATCAGTATGTATAAAAATAAGTAAAACGGGTAAAATAAGTGTTTAAACTATAGAGACAAATAATTAGGGTTGACAAATAGCATCAGTTGTATTATTTTACTAAAGTTTTGATTTAACTGGTGAATTGCCAGAGTTGATTATAAAATATTAATATGTTATGGGATAACACTATGAAAGCACGAATAATAATATTTTTAACACTGATAGCTGCTTTTTTTCTATTTGCAGCAAGGGACATGATTACTTGGGAAAATGACTATGCTTTAGAATTTGGAGATGGAATCAACAGTATAGAACCAACAAGTGATGGTGGTTATATCGCTGGTGGGTGGTATTACCAGCAATTGAGTATAGATGTTTATCAAATTCATGCTAGACTTATAAAAATTGATCCTTATGGAAATATGGAATGGGAAAGAGCTTTTATGTTGGCAGATGAAGCGATGTCTAATATATATTCTATTATTGAAAATTCAGACGGTGATTTTATAGCAACAGGTTATTCTGAAGTAGCAGGTAGAAGTGATGCTATTATGGTATTGAAGTATGATAAAGATGGAAATTTTATATGGAGTAAATTTTACGGTAATTTAAATAAAACACAAGGTAATGTAATTAAAGAAACAAATGATAAGGGGTATATAATTGCAGGACGAGAAGCAATCAATGATTCAGTTAATGTTGCATCAATAATTAGGTTAGATTCAAATTGTGATTCGTTATGGACTGTTACAAATGATGAGGGAATGAATTCTGAGTTTAGAGATTTAATTATTGATAATAATGAATTTGTGGCAATTGGGAATTCTCAATCAGAGAATTATGAATCTAGTGGAATTATTTCCAAAATTGATTCAATGGGAAATAAAATATGGGAAAAATACTATGATTCTTTGGGTTTTTCTTACATATGCAATGATGTAGATAGTTTTTACTTATGTAGCGGTGGTATAGTTGGTAAACGTCTTATTATGAAAGTAAGTCAAATGGGAGATACGCTTTCATCAAAATTATTTGACTTAAGCTTAATTTATTCAATTGTGTCTTTAGAAAAAACGAGTGATAGTAATTATATAGTTGCTGGACTTAATGAAACACCTGATGCATACAGTAGTAATTACGATTGGTGTATTATAAAATTTGATCAGAATTTAGATACATTATGGAAACAGGTTTATGGTTGTGAAACATATACTACAGATGATTACCCATGGGGTGGTTGTAAACCAACAAGTGATGGAGGATATATTGCAGGTGGTGACATATACCATTATTCTTACGCAATGAAATTAGATGAGAATGGTACCGTTGGGATAATGGATCCCGATTTATCGGGAACAATTGACAATTATACATTGGAGCAAAATTATCCTAATCCATTTAATAATCAGACGACTATTGCTTATAATTTAAAAGAAATGAGTGAAGTTAATGTTAGTATATATAATTCGAATGGACAATTTGTACAGAATTTGGTTAACAAGAAACAGTCTAAAGGAAATTACGGAATTACTTTTGATGGTAGTAAGTTAAATAGCGGTGTTTATTATTATAGATTGAAGATAGATGGAGAAGTTAAAGATACAAAAAAGATGATTTATTTGAGATAAATCGTAGGGGACGATTCCCATTCGTCCCTTGAAAACGATGTGGATATCCGTGTTAGGCACGAATATAGCCCATAGATTGCCACACACCTAAGGTGTTCGCAATGACAAGGTATGTAAAACAACGAAAAAGTAAGTATAAACAACCGGCATCAATAAAGACATGTCGATTAAGACATTATCTCTATCACCCAATAGTAAGATAATACTTTTTTCGGCATGTCCCAAATTAATAAAATTTAACTAAGGAGACATGCAAAATGAAAAAGTTTAGTTTAATTGTACTATTTTTACTTTGTGCAATGACCTTTGCACAAGTTATGAAGCTTGAAGATGCACCCCTTGCAGATACTGATCCGTTATACACGTTCCGAAGAGAATTTCCAGTAAAAGGAAATGTTGAATTACCAATTATTTTTGCCACTTTTCAAGGTGATGAAGATATCAAAATGTTTTTTGATACAGACCAGATAACTCACCCAACAGCTCCATCAATGTTTAAGTTACCGGATGGTCAAACCATTGAAGAGTATATTGCAGCTAATGGAACATACGATTTTAAAGAATATGTGGAATCGGCAGTCCAAGATTACTATAATGAAGTTACAAAAGGGGACTTGCAGGTAGATGTTGTATTTTATGATAATCCGGCAAGACCTTCGGACGGTTTGTGGGTTCTTCAACCTGCAAGTGTTTATAATGCAACTTATAATCCTGATTATCCAATAGGTCTTTTAATAAATGTAACGAATGATCTTTACAATATGGTTATTGAAGAGTATCCTGACTTAGCTGGTGTTGAGGATATCAATTATCTATATCCAAATGGTTTATTAACAAGCCCATATAGTGGATTAGCAGGAGGTCAGCCATTCAGCTGGACTGATATTAATGGTATTCCTGCTAACGCAGATTTATACAGAACTATTACATTTTTCGAAGATAATTTTAATCAGTCAGTTCTTGTACTTGTACATGAGATAGCACATAATTTGATGATCTTAGGTGATCAGGATTTAAATGGTACAAGTTATGGCGGCTTTTACGAAGATGAATTTATGGGTGAGTCAAGAGCAACGGCACCACCATACGATCCAATGTTTCATAATGGTATGATGGGTGCTCCATATAGCCTTTACGGTCTGTATCCTACGCATACCTGGGATCTGATTCATCAAACATATCTTGATTCAACTGATTTTGCAATTTTAGAGGAAGAAGATCATGATTTGTTTTTTACTAACAATAAATGTGAGCAAAAAATTCTTAATGTCAGAAAAGAATTAACAGAAAGAGATCGGTTATATGGAATTCGTAATGGTATTATAATCCCGATTCATACTGATTTTTTGGAACCTGATGATCATAATATAAGGAGATATTATAAGCAGGTAGAGTCTCAGAATTTTCTAATCGAATTAAGAAGCGGAACCGGTTTTGATAATATAGGTGGAATAGGTGATGATGGTGAGAGTAAAGGGATTTTAATATCTCACATGATAAATTGCTATAGAACAGAGTATGATCCTGCAAACCCGACCATACCAATAAAGCAATATACAAGCTATAACAGCATTTTAGATATCGAATCTGCTACTCCATATCCAGTTAAAAACAATTCGGACGAACCATATAGAGATCCAGAACTTTGTTATTGGATATATGATGATGTAACAGGTACTTATATTCCTAATGAATATCGAAATGGAATTTTTTATGACGGTAAAGATTGTGTCGACTGGATGGACGATGTTGTTTCTCGACTTTATGACTGTGAAGGTGGAGATACTGCCTATGATGGTGCACCAAAACATGCGAGTTTACCATCAGATTTTTTTAACGATACTAATCTTAATAAATTCACACCATCTACAAGACCAAGTTCTTGCTCATATAAGCAAGTTGATCTTCACTTAGGTATCTTTATTGACAGGATCGTAGGAGATTATGCAGAGCTAACAATTTATAAAAACTATTGGTCGAAGCCAATGACCGATGGCAGTGATGGAACAATTAGTGACTATGGGTATATAGGTGAAGAGTTCGAAATTGGCAATGAAACAATTTTAACTGCTGATAATAATTCGATAATTAAATTTCTACCGAATTCAAGTATGACCATGCTTGCAGGTTCAAAATTTATTTTGTCTGAAGGTACAGAATTAATACTAACAGAAGGTTGTGAACTAATAATTGAGGACGGAGCTGATTTGGAAATCGAATCAGGTGCAAAAATCATTATTGAAGGTAATGCAAAAATTACAGGAAATATGGGACAATCACCCGTAGAAATAGTGGTAACTGACGATTCTCAACTTACATTTGGGGAAGATTCATATATAAATTTTGAAAATACAGTTATAACACCTTTTACTCTGGGAATAAATTCAGAACTTGTAATTGAAAAAGATGCGGAATTTAAATTTGCCCCATATACTCAAGCTGAGTATGCACAAGGATCAAAGATTACAATCCAAGATCAAGGTTCATTTATTTCATATGAAGCAAATATGATAGGTATTGATCAATGGCAAGGAATTGTAATAGAAGATGGAGGTAAAATAGCCTTAACTTCAACTACAATTAACAATGCTGATTGCGCTGTGAGCGGATCACCCGGGAATTGTGATATTTATTATTCTACGTTTACAGATTGTGATAACGGTATATCATTATTTGGATGTGATGATTTTTATATCGTTGATAACACATTCGTAGGTAAAGGTATAGGTAATGGATTAGCAATAACCGCATCTGACGGAGATTTAAGAGAAAATAGAGTATCTAACTATCAGAATGGAGTTCAAATAACGCTATGTTCACCTGATATTTATGATAATACTATAAGTAATAATGTTAACTATGGTTTGCATATAACAGGCTATAATGCTTATCCAAACTTAGTAAGTCCGACACAAAAGGGATTGAATAATGAAATTAGCTATAACGGACTTGGACAAATATACTTAAAATATTGGGCTACTATCAAAATGGATAAAGGTAGAAATAATGTTTTTACGGATTATAACATTACTACCGGATTACCTGAAGTACCTTGTATTGTAGGTGAAAGCCATTTGGCTACAAAATTAACTCCTCCTTGGATAAAGGGAATACCTGCAGAATATAATTACTGGGGTTATGAAAATGTCAATGTATATTTTTTCGATCTATACGAAAGGTATAGTCTGGATTACAGACCATGGGAACCTGAGCCATACTCAGATGATGAGCAATCTCCAATACCGGGTAATGAACTATCCTTTGATGAAAGAATGTTGATTATAGCATTGGGTTTTGAACTTGATGGTAAATATGATCAATCTATTGATAAACTCGAAAAGATACTAGAACGTAATGAAACTCTTGATGATAGTTTACAATCTGAAGAATATGCCTTTGCTCTTGTTAAGTTGCCTAGTCTTTATGTTAGGGAAGATCAAGCACTTGAACCGTTAGAAAAAATATTTGATGCTAAAATAGAATCTGATGACGAGAGTATTGATAAAAAATTCTACAAAGAAATGAAAATTTCTACAAAGATCAAAGGTAAGAAATATGACGAGGCTATTGCTTTGGCAGAAGAAATGAAAGATGATGCAACTACAGAGGGTGAGATACTATTAGCTGAAATAGACATTGCTATTGCAAACATGAAGAAGAATTCTGAAAACAAAGGTAAGATCAGATCAGATCAATCCGCTACAATCAGCGATTTACTTGCAAAACTGAATGGAACAGAGGGAGATGAAGAGAAAACTGATATTGTAGAATCTGCAGTACCATCAGAATTCACACTTTATCAAAATTATCCAAATCCGTTTAACCCAACTACTGAGATTAAATTTGCATTACCAACCGCAAGTGATGTAAAACTGAATGTTTATAACATTAACGGACAATTAGTTTCTGAACTTCTAAATGGAAGCAAAGAGGCTGGAATTCATAAAGTTAATTTCGATGCAAGTAACTTTAATTCAGGCATGTATTTCTATACACTTGAAGCAAACGGAAGGAATTTCACAAAGAAAATGATTTTAACAAAATAGTTCCAGATGAACTATAATACAATTCATTAGAGGTGGTATCAAAACCACCTTTTTTTTTATATCTTTAAATTGACACATAGGGATTGTTTTAAAAGAAAAATTAATGAGGGCTAACGTGCGGCAAAAAGACGTACTTCTTTTTGCTGTCTGGTTCAAGCCTGATTAAAATGGCAAAGCGCCGTACGTCGTTTTTTTCTACTGTAGTTCTAGGTTATTTAAAGGATTGTTCATCTGAGAAATCCCGTTTTATAATCTTAGACTAAAATAATAATTGAAAATGTGTAACAATGCAACCTTATAATTATTCAAATATGCTTTTTTATTTATAAGATCTGTCAGAGTTCGTCATGCTTAATGTCTTAAAAATCATTTTAAATGAAAACGTTTAGCTATGAAAATAAATTGGCACACAAGTTGCAGTTACATAGACAGTAAAACAACTTTAATATGGAGAAATTATGAACAACGATAAAATGACTATAAAGGTACAAGAGTATCTAAACGAATCAGTCAAAACCGCAAAAGAATACAATGCTGCAGAAGTTACTGAGCTTCACTTTTTTGAAAAAATACTTCAGGATGAAAATATTATTACAACTCTGATAAAAAGGGTCGGTGTTGACTTATCTATGATATCAGGAAAAGTACAAACTGAACTATCAAAATTGGCAAAAGTTAATTCTGTAGCTACAAATATATATCTATCATCCCAATTCAATAATATATTAGAATCGAGCTTTAAGCTTGCTGAGAAAATGGGAGATGAATATGTTAGTCTGGAGCATATATTTCTAGCAATCCTGAATGATAAAAAAAGTAATCTATACAAAATATTGAAAGATTTGAATGTTGATCATGACACTGTACTTAAACTTTTAAAGTCTGTCAGAGGAAATCAAAAGATCAAAGATGCAGATCCGGAAGCTAAATATGAAGTTCTTAAGAAGTATACGAGAGATCTTAACGATCTTGCAGAAAAAGAAAAGCTTGATCCTGTCATAGGCAGAGATGCTGAGATAAGAAGAGTTCTGCAGATATTGACTAGAAGAACAAAGAACAATCCTGTTCTTATCGGAGAACCCGGTACAGGTAAAACTGCTATTGCGGAAGGTCTTGCTCACAGAATAATAAGAAAAGATGTCCCTGATAATTTAAAAAATAAAAGGATATTGGCTTTAGATTTGGCTGCATTGATAGCTGGTGCAAAATTCAGAGGTGAATTTGAGGAAAGATTTAAAGCTGTGTTGAAGGAAGTAGAAGCATCAGATGGTAATTTAATATTATTTATTGATGAATTACATACTTTAGTAGGAACTGGTGCTGCTCAGGGTTCTATGGATGCATCAAATATGTTAAAACCTGCACTTGCTAGAGGTGATATCAAAGTTATTGGTGCTACAACTATCTCAGAATACAGAAAATATATTGAAAAAGATGCTGCATTTGAAAGAAGATTTCAGCCGGTAATGATCGATGAACCTTCTATTGAAGATACCGTTTCGATTCTAAGAGGTATCAAAGATAAATATGAAGTACATCATGGTGTTAGGATTACTGACGGGGCACTTATAGCTGCTGCAAAATTATCATCCAGATATATCTCGGACAGATTTCTTCCTGATAAAGCAATTGATCTGATAGATGAATCTGCTGCAAAATTAAAACTTGAGATAGAATCTATGCCTGAAGAGATCGAGACAATTCAAAGAAAGATAATTCAACTTGAAATTGAAAAACAGGCAGTGAGCAAAGAAAAAGATAAGAGGTCAAAAGACAGGTTTGAAACCGTAAAAGCAGAGATAGCTAACCTTAAGGCTGAATCTGACGAGTTGAATATCCATTGGGAACAGGAAAAAAAGTATATTGCTACGATCAGAGAAGGTACGAAAAAGCTTGATGATCTCAGGAACGAAGAATCTATAGCTGAAAGAAATGGTGAACTTGAAAAAGTTTCAAAAATCAGATATCAGGAAATGCCTAAGATAAGATCAAGTGTTGAAGAAGCAAGAGAAAATCTGGAGAAGTTTCAATCAGGGAAAAAGATGCTGAGAGAAGAGATCGGTGAAAACGAGATCGCTGAAATAATTTCAAGATGGACACATATACCTGTAAATAAACTCCTTGAAAGTGAAAAAGACAAACTTTTAAAAATGGAAGACTTACTTGCACTTAGAGTTAAAGGGCAGGATGAATCTGTGAAAATCGTGTCTGATGCTCTTAGAAGAAACAGGGCAGGATTGCAGGATCCGAACAGACCTATAGCATCATTTATATTCCTTGGTTCAACCGGAGTTGGAAAGACAGAGTTAGCTAAAGCTTTGGCGGAATTTATGTTCGATAGCGATGAAGCTATGGTCAGGATAGACATGAGTGAGTATATGGAATCTCATTCTGTAAGCAGATTGATCGGACCTCCTCCGGGGTATGTAGGTTACGATGAAGGTGGACAATTGACAGATGCTGTAAGAAAGAAACCTTTCTCGATTGTTCTATTCGATGAAGTTGAAAAAGCTCATCCTCAAGTATTTAATATTCTACTACAGGTTCTTGATGATGGTAGATTGACTGATAACAAAGGTAGAACAGTTAATTTTAAGAATACCATTATTATAATGACTTCAAATTTAGGATCAGATCTGTTTGCGAATGTTGAAGTTGTTACAGAAGATAAAAAGACTGAACTTACAAAAATGATAAAGAACCATTTGAAACCGGAGTTCGTTAACAGAATAGATGATATAATAGTGTTCAATAAGCTAAACAAAGATGTAATCTTTGAAATTGCTGAAAGATTATTGAATGATGTTAATAAAAGATTAGCGGACAGAGAAATAAAAATTGTCATTGATGAAAAATCAAAAAGAATACTTTCAGAAAAAGGTTATGATAGTACCTATGGTGCAAGGCCTTTAAAAAGGTTGATTGAAAAAACAGTTTTAAATAATCTGTCAGTTAAATTATTGAATGGAGATATTCAGGAAGGAGAAAGTGTTAAACTTAGTGAATTGATGTAAAAAATTCAGGAACAATGTAAATTTTAATATTGTATAATTCCTCGATTGAAATTAATAAATTAACACAGGAGAAATCAAATGAAAACTCTAAAAAACCTAATACTGATAATTGTATTCATAATGCTGGGAGTTTTATTGACGGCAAGGTTCGACCTTACAGATAATGTTTCAGCTGAAGTAAAATCTGGAGATAATATATATGCTAACGAGGATGGGCATAGTAAATTTGCTGTTATTGCAAAAGATGTAATGCCTGCTGTTGTAAATATTAAAGTTGAAAGAAGTATTGAATATAATTACCGATCGCCATATGATAAATTTTTTGAATCAGACCCTTTCTTTGAAGATTTCTTTGGAAGAAAAAGAGCACAACCAAAAGAAAAGACGAGAAAACATGTTCAGAAAGGCGAAGGTTCAGGCTTTATTTATTCGACAGATGGTTATATAATGACAAATAATCACGTAGTTGAGAAAGCTGATAAAATTGTTGTAAGATTCAGTAATGGGGATGAATTAGATGCTGAAATAATTGGAACTGATCCTGAAACAGATCTTGCAGTTATTAAAGTTGACAAGGATTTTGATAAAGAAGAAGTCCTCGAACTTGGTAATTCAGATGATCTCTGGGTTGGTGACTGGGTAATAGCAATTGGGTCCCCTTATAGTTTAGAAAAGACGGTGACGGTAGGTGTGGTCAGTGCAAAGGACAGATCCGGTCTTGGTATAATGGGAGGTCCGGTATTCCAGGATTTTATTCAGACAGATGCAGCAATAAATCCGGGTAACAGTGGCGGTCCATTATTAAGTATGCATGGCAAGGTTATAGGAATTAATGCAGCTGTAAATTCACAAGCGCAAGGCATTGGTTTTGCGATACCGATAAACCTAGCTAAGAAAGTTGCTACAAATTTACAGGATGATGGAATAGTGAAAAGGGCTTATCTGGGAATCTTTCCAAAAGCAATTGTTAATGGTGAAAGAGAACCATTAGGCTTAGATGAAGATCAAAACGGAATTCTTATTGCTACTGTAGAGAAAGATACACCTGCTGAAGAAGCTGGTTTAAAAGCTGATGATATTATAATTGAGATGAATGGTAAACCGATTGATACTTTAGAAAAATTCAGATTTGAACTTGCTGGATTTAAACCGGATGAAAAAATTAAGTTCGTTGTACTGAGAGATGGAAAAGAAAAAACTTTCAATGTAAAGTTAGGAGACAGAGGAAAATTACTAGGTTTGAACAATAATAATGAAAAAGATGAAGAAATAAATGACAGTGAAGATATTTTAGGATTGTCTCTGAAAAATGTAAATAAAGAGATAAAAGATAAATATAAATTATCATCAGATGAAGGAATAATAATCACAAAAATCGATGAAGAATCACAATTATTTGGCAAGTTAGCTGCTGGAGATGTTGTTACAAAAGCAATTATTGCAGGTGTTCAATATAAGATTGACGATATAAAAGAATTCAAAAAAGTTGCAAAAATAATAGAAGATAAGAAGGTAAATTATATAATAAAGTACTTGAGAAAAGGAAGAAAAGAGTATATACTGATAAAGCAATAAAATATTGCTTAACATAAATCAGTTAAGGAATGCTCTGTGGCAAAAGCTAACGGACTAGGTAGAACCAATCATCTATTAGATAAGTATCTGCAAGAAATAGGCAGAGAAGATCTTATAACAGCTGAGGAAGAAGTAGTTCTTGCTCGCAAGATGAAAAAGGGTGGTAAAGAAGGAGACAAAGCTCTTGAGACAATGGTAAAAGCAAATCTTAGATTTGTTGTTTCAGTAGCCAAACAATATCAGAGTCAGGGTTTAAGTTTGAGCGACTTGATAAATGAAGGTAACATGGGTCTGATAAAAGCTGCCAAAAGATTTGATGAGACCAGAGGTTTTAAATTTATCTCTTATGCCGTATGGTGGATCAGACAAGCTATATTACAAGCATTAGCAGAGCAATCCAGAGTAGTAAGACTGCCTTTGAATAAAGTTGGAGCTTTAAATAAGATAAGTAAGATCAAAGCTAGTTTAGAGAAGAAGTTTGAGAGAGAACCAACTTCAGAAGAAATTGCTTATGCTCTTGAAACTACAGCCATTGAAGTAAGTGATACTCTAAAGATATCCGGAAAACATTTATCCATTGATGCTCAATTCAATCCAGGTGATGATAATACTCTGCTTGATGTCTTGAGGAATGAAAAAGATCCTTCACCGGATCAAGATTTATTTGACAATTCCTTAAAAGAAGAGATAGAAATTGCGTTAGAATCATTAACAATCAGGGAAAGAGAAGTAATTGTTCTCTATTTTGGTATCGGGAAAGATAGTTCAATGACATTAGAAGAAATAGGTATGAAGTTTGGGCTTACAAGAGAAAGAGTAAGGCAGATAAAAGAAAAAGCTATTAGAAGATTGAGACATGCATCCAGATCTAAAACTTTACGCGATTATTTAGGATAATATATTCGGAGGAAATTATGGAAGAGAAGAAAGTACAAAAGAAAGTAAAAAAGAAAGTAGACATTGTTGCAGCACTTTCCATTATTTTAGTAACAGCTATAATTTGTATTTTTAATTCATGGTTGTATTACGATGCTAAGATCGAGCGGATACAAAAAAATAATGAAGTAAAGGCAATGTACCTTCAAAGTACAGTTGAGGATCTTAATAAAAAAAATAAAGATCTCCAGTTAGCTTTGGATAAATTTAATTCAGATATTGAAGATGCTCTGGAGAAGAATAAATAGTATGATAAGTTTCGTTCATATCTTTAAACTTTAAGATTATACTTTCCAAGTAGAAATTATTATTAAGTCGGTTCTTTGAACCGGCTTTTTTATTGTACAAATGATCATCATATAAAGGTATCCCAAGATCAGCAAGCATCACCCTTATCTGATGCATTCTTCCTGTGATCAATCTTATAAATACATTATAATTATTTTTATTTTTTGAGCATGGTTGAATTTTCAGAATATCAAGAAAAGAAGGTTTTCCACCACTTTTTACGATCATACTTACATTGCCTTCTATTTTCAAATAACGTTTATGAGTTCCTATTAATCCAAAAATATCTTCAATGTTATTCTCTACTTGAGCGACGTAGTATTTTTGAAAATGTGTGGATTTGACTTCTTCACCGTAAAAAGCAATGGCTTCTTTGTGCAAAGCAATTAATAGCAAACCGGAAGTGACTCTATCTAATCGATGAGGGAAAAATAGATCTTTTACACCTAATTGTTCTTTCAGAATATTTTCCAGTGAAGAACATTTTATATCATTACTCAGCTGAGTAGCAATACCTGCCGGTTTAAAAACGACTATTTCGTCTTCGGATCGGTGAAGTATTTTTATTTTCTCTGTTTTCATGTTTGTTTTTTCGTCATCCTGAACTTGTTTCAGGATCTTTGTTACTCCACAGGTTAAAACCTGTGTGGTTGCATCAGCTACGCTGATTGGCAACTGTGTGGTTATGGGGGGTTGAATCCCGCTGGGATAAACGGCCTTATATACAATGCTTTATAAGAGTCTATTTTTCCAAGTCTCTGGAGTTTTTTCATTTATAATTTCAAGGTCTAAGTGATATTTGAAAGGTTTTGTTCCCCGATCTTTTATATGATCTATCATAGTTTGAAGACCGTCTGTTAGTTTTACTGAAGGATCATAACCAAACATTGATCTAGCTTTGTCAGCGGAACAATTTGCCAATAGAACTTCCTGAGGTCGTGATCTTTTATAAATTGGTTTCAGATCAAAATCCAATAGGTCTGCGATAGTTTGAGCCAGTTGATTTATTGTTATAAATTCATCATCAGGTCCGATATTTATAACTTCTCCTACTGCTTTATCTTCAAAAGCCAACTTATAAAGAATATCTATATCATCCTGAATGAAGCTGAAGCATCTTTTCTGCTCTCCATCACCATAGATAATTGGCTGTCTGCCCTGTAGTATTAAATTTATCATGATACTTGCAACATTCCTGTATGGATCATCATATTTCTGTCTTGGACCAATAATATTGTGTGGTACAGCGATCACATATTCCATTCCATGTATATCACAGAGATTTTTCAAGAAAAGTTCACTGCTGAATTTACCAATTCCATAAGGATCCTGGGGCTTTGGTGTCATATCTTCAGTGAAAGGGACAGTGTCCTGTGTTCCGTACCGGGCCATAGATGAGCAAAACACAAATCGTTTAGCTTTATTTGCTATTGCCGCAGTGATAAGAGAAACGGATGATTGAACAATATTCTTAGTTATAAAGAATGGACTGAATACACTTAAACCTTCATAGGCTGTAGCGGCACAATGGAATATTATGTCACAGTCTTTTGTGATCTTTACTATAGAATTATGAAAGTTAAGATCATACTGATAAAATTCTACCTCAGCTGGAACATTATCTAAGTAACCTCCGATAAGACTGTCGCATCCTACAACTTTGTAACCATCTGCAATGAACCTGTCAGCCAAGTGGCTACCGAGGAATCCTGCAACTCCACTTATGAATATTTTAGGTTTCTTTTTCATAATACTCCAAGCCTTTGGATCTTTTTTCTAATACTCGCCAGTCTTGGGATTTCAATCATTTTAGGATAATCTTTTTCTACCATAGATAGAAAGCTTTTATACCAGAAAATAAAATCCTCATGCTCCATATAATTTTTCAATCCTTTTTTATTGAAATACCACGGTTTGAAACCGGAGTAATGACATCCACAAAGATATTTCAATCCGGGATATCCATTGAATGAACTAAATTTAATATCAATGCTTTTCCACTGACCTGACCAACGAATTGTAAAATATTGCATATCGGGCCATTTGAATAGATCACCAACTAATTTCTTTATCTCAGGTCGTTCTACATCTTCAACTATATCTTCAAGTTCTTTCTTAGAAGTATCAAACACATAGATAGATCCATTTAATCCCAGATTAGCAACATCGTGCAAAGGTCTGTCAGTGATCTCTTTTGGAATATCTGAGCCGTGTGGAGCATCAGGTTCATATCTACGATGCCAGTTCCATTTACCTTCAGTTTCTATAGAATCAGGATAAACATATTTACCTTTTTCATCCCATTCAAGACAGTTTGATTTCTTCTCATTAAGCATTCCTGCTGGAGCTCCAATATTGAAAAGTGAATCATAATGTCTCAAAGGATAAACATCCGCATCAAGGATACAAATTCTTTCATAATTCAGTCCATAACCACCGTCAGGACCAAGAAGCAATGAGTTAAGTCTTGTGAACCAGAGAGGTCTGTCCTCTCTGCCTTTTCTTTCTTTGTGCGGAACGAATATTCTTTTTACTCTGATGACATGATCGTATATCATTTTCAAAGGTTTGATGGTTTCTTCATCGATCTCCTCGGTGACCATGCAAACTGTATCGGCTTGAGAGTTCTGTTTTTTCAAACCGTAAGCCATCAGTAGCGTGGAAGCCATATAGCTGTCATTCATCATTAGAAATGTAACGAATGCGAACCTTGCCGAACCGTCAGGTCGCTTCATGTTTTCCGGTGCTTTAAATTGTGAGAAGTGATCTTTCATAGCTTATTTCTCTTGAGACGTTGCGGTGCAACGTCTTTACGTTTGATTGAGCCCCTGTGCTCAACCTATATCTAGTTATTGTATTGATCGCAAGTAATCCTCAAGTATTACCTGAGCCGCAATCGCGTCTATTATATCTTTGCTGTTTCCTGTTTTTCTACCCATTTCATGGATAATCTGATGAGCTCTAACTGTCGAGAAACTTTCATCAAAAAGAACTATATCTAATCCAAGCTCTTTTAATTTCTCAGCAAATTTTTCGACATGCTCTGTTTTCTTTGTTTTCTGCCCGTTCAAGCCCATAGGATGTCCAAGAATGATTAATTCGATTTCATTTTTCAGAATGATATCTCTTAACTCAGACAGTACATTTTCATCTCCGGTATTTTTTATAGTCTTAAAAGGAGATGAAATTATTTTCATTGGGTCAGTCATTGCTAAACCTATTCGAACTTCACCGTGGTCTATTGATAGTATTCTGGACATTTTAATTTTCTTAATTTAATATTGCTTGTAGAATATAGGGAATATTAAAGGTTTTTTCAAATTATTTCTAATGAGACGTACTGATAGTACGCCTGTACGGAATTCGATCTCTTTTTTTGTTGATTAATTCAAAAAAAAATGTTATTATATAAATAGGTAGCTGGAGCAATAATTTTTTGATATGTTTTAAATATTTCGGAGGATGTAGGATGAAAAGGATATTGATTTTTATTTTATTGATCTCAATCGTATTTGTATCATTTGCACAGAAGAAGATACTGATCGATAATATTCACGGAGTTGATTATGTAGGAGATTTTCAAGTAGTTGAAATATACCCAATTGATTTTTACAGTATTTTTCCTCGTGATGAATTGACCATTATTACTCCAGACAATTTTCCAATTGATAATATGATCGTGAACGAAACAATTACTGGGATGTATGAAAAAACTTATGTTGTTGAATTGCCTGGTTACTATCCAGAAAATCCTACCTGTCTCTATGTTTATACAAAATGTACATACGAAAGTGAATACGAAAATGAAAATATTTCTTTAGCAGCGAATGGAGTAGTTAAAAATCCTTCAGGTGAAGTAGTAGTGGAATTGTTTAATGGAGCTACACATGTAGAGCTAGCAATGGGAGAGGGATGGCAGATAGAACTTGATTTCCCTTCTTCAGAACTTTCTTATGAGGTAAAGATCGGCTACGGGAAAATACTGTTCGGGAGTGAAGAAGGTGGAGGTTATGTTGGGAAATACCAATTAAGAGATTATGATTGTATAATAAGGATAAAAGAAAATTGCTATTATGCGGTAAATGGTGTTCCACTTTTATATGATAATAGTGACCTGATGCAAATTGAAGGTGCTTTTATGAGTGGGATTTCTTTTATAAATGTGGATAATTTATACCATTCTATGTGGGATAAACCTTTCATACATTTTTATTCTGAAGAAGATATATCTATTGATGTCAGTATAGAGTTCCCAGGTGTTTATACTCTACTGTCTGATAATCCTCAATTAAGTATGAATAAAAGCAAAAAAACAGCTAATTGTTTGTGGAAAGGTCATAATTTAAAAAGTAAAAGCAATAATGAAATAATTTATGAGGGAGCATTACACAATAAGTTAAATTTACTGGATTTTAAATTCTCCGGTGAGCATGTAGATGTGGCAAATAGAATAAATTATATGTTGAATGATTTATTCCTATTTAAATATGAATCGCAAAATCTGTATAGAATAAAATACGTCAATGAAATTGAACAGTATGGTAAAACTAATATAAATGATTGGCAATATCTTACTACTGACCAAATAATTACATGGATAAAAAAAGTATTTTATGATAGAGGGATAAAAGAAGGTTTGTACGAGAATGAAATTGATCACCTAGTAAATGATTTCCACTGGGTAGAAAGTCTTTTATACCGTTCCAGAATAAATAAAGATGAGTATTTTGGATTCTATCATTTTGGAAAAGATGTGTATGACAAACTTGTAAAATATGATAGTGATCCTTATCCTGAAGAACTGAATAGAACTACCTGGGTGATGCTTTCTTTTATCACAGAAAGAGACGATGAACAAGTTATAATGCTGGATAGAGAAGTTTTGGATAAGATCGGAAAAACAGGTTTGAAAGTAAATGAATATGGAGTAGTGGATGAATATTATACCAATTCATATTATAAAAGTGAAAATGATCTTTTCGGTATAGAATTCGACTCACATACGGATTATGATAATGTTAATCTGTTATTCTATAATAATCCAGTAGCGTTGGATGTAGCAAATGGGCAAACACAAAACACCAGTCTTCATGGAACCTATCGTTATAACTATCCTCAATATCAGCATTTAGGGATATTATATTGTCAGGGATATGAAGAATATCCTGCTGCATATGGAAAGGTTATTAGGGAAAATGGACAGCTGCTTGTTTTAGGAAGTTCATATTTTTTTATAGATGGCAATACTTTAGGGAACGATTTCCTTAATTCAGCTGTTACAGAACTTATTGACAATAGAATCTTAACAGGGATCGAAAGTGATCAGAATTTAATAACGGATTATAACCTTAAAGCTTATCCAAATCCTTTTAATCCAAGCACAGAAATAGAATTTAGCTTAAAGAAAGATGCTTTTGTAGAATTATCTGTTTACAACTCCAAAGGACAGGAAGTTACTCGGCTTGTAAGTTCTAAGTTGGAAAAAGGGTCTTTCAATTATACATTTAATGCTAAAGATCAAGCAAGTGGATTATATACTTGTATTTTAAAAGTTGATAATGATGTGGTGGATATGAAGAAAATGATGTTTTTAAAATAATTCGATCTTTGCAAGGGGTTGAAACCCCTTGTCCGAAAATTCGCTTTTAGACGGTCATGTGACCGTCTTTTTTTATTTGTTTTAGCATTTATAATATTCTTATATATTCTTATTTATATCTAAGTAATATAGTATAGTTGAAATATTTTTCCTAAAGGAGACATTTGATGTCAAAGAAACTTTTTTTAATAGATGGATATGCTTTAATATACAGGGCTTTTTTTGCTTTCGGAACAAAACCTTTATTGACAAAGGAAGGTTTTAATATCAGTGCGTTATACGGATTTTTCAATTCGCTATTTTCCCTGATAGAAAAAGAGAAACCTGAATATATGGCTATAGTACTCGATACAAAAGCTCCAACGTTCAGGCATAAAATGTATCCCGAATACAAAGCTACCAGAGAAAAAATGCCGGAAGAATTAAGTAATCAAATTCCTCTGCTCTACGAAATAATAGAAGCAACCAATATCACTACCATTTCAAAAGATGGTTTTGAAGCGGATGATCTGATCGGTGTAATGGCAAAACAGGCATCACAGGAAGGCTTTGAAACCTATATTTATTCTTCCGATAAAGACCTTACTCAATTAGTAACCGAGAATGTGTTTATATATGATCCAAAAGAAATTTCAATATTAGATCGTGAAGGAATTAAGAAAAAATTCGAACTTTATCCTGAGCAGATCATAGATTATTTATCGTTGATGGGGGATAACTCTGATAATATTCCCGGAGTACCAAAGGTAGGAAAGAAAACGGCAATAAAACTCTTACTGGAATTTGGCACTTTGGAAAATATTTACGAAAATTTAGATAATATCAAAGGTAACGCTGTCAGAGAATCATTGAAAAACAATAGACATTTAGCAGATCTGTCAAAGAAACTAGTCACATTAGATACAAACATTGACATTGATTTTGAAATTGAAGATACACATGTAAAGACCCATAATTATGAAAAATTATCTGATTACTTTTTTAAGTTGAACATGAAAAAACTTCTTAGATATCTTGAAGAATACAAGGGAGTTGAAACTAAACTGGAAAAAGTGCTTGAATATGATCCTGAAGTTCAAAAATATAAAGAGATAAAGAGCAAAGAAGAGATAGAAGAGTTGATAAAAGAAGTGAAAAGTAAAAAAAAGTTATCCGTTTTCGCCGAACTTTCCGGTAATAATCCACTGGATTTCAGAATCAAAGGACTGGCAATTTCTATAAAAGAAAATGAAGTGTCATATATTAAAAGGATCGAAAGTTCTGAAATAGACAATCAACTAAGTTTATTCGAAGAAAAAGTAGATTGTATAGAAGAAACTCTGTTACTGCTGAAACCATTGTTTGAAAATCAGAATATCAAATTTATAGGCTATAATTTAAAACCGATGATCCATGCATTGTATAACCATGGAATATCTTTTAATGGTAAAATTTATGATCTTCTTATAGCAGACTACATAATGTATTCATCCAACTTTAATCATAGCTTATCAGCCAGAATATATAAACTATTGAATTATAAAATGATCGATCCGAAATCAGATGCATTTAGTGAAGATATTAAAAGTTGTGAAAGAGCCGAACTGCTATTTAGACTATACTTTAGATCCAAGGAAAAATTCGGGATAGAAAAGGAACTACACACTGTTTTCGCTGATATAGAAATTCCATTAATTCGCGCATTAGTAGAAGCAGAGAGAAATGGAATAATTGTAGATCGTGATTATTTGCAGAACATGTCCAATGAAATAAAGGAAGAAACAAAAAAAATAACGATCGATATTTACGAACTTTCAGGACAAAAATTCAACATTGATTCTCCAAAGCAGTTAAGTGAAGTTTTATTCGAAAAATTAAACTTCAAGCATGGCAGGAAAGGCAAAAGTGGAACTTATTCTACCGACCAAAGTGTTCTTCACAAACTTGCCACGGAAGGAAATGTAATTGCAGAACATTTATTAAAGTACAGAGAATTGACTAAATTAAATAATACTTATGCAGCTGGATTATTGAAACATATCAACAAGGAAACTGGAAGAATTCATACTTCATATTTGCAGTATATTGCGTCGACAGGTAGATTATCATCAGTTAATCCTAATTTGCAGAATATCCCAATTAAGAATGCGGAAGGTGAGAATATAAGAAAAGCTTTCAAAGCTAAGAATGGTTATAAATTGGTTGCAGCAGATTATTCTCAGATAGAATTAAGAATATTAGCTCATTTCTGCGGAGATGAAAATTTAATTGAAGCTTTCAACAATAACATTGACATTCATACCGCAACAGCATCAAAGTTATTTAATGTGCCCATAGAAGATGTTGATAAAGAGTTGAGATCAAAAGCAAAAACGGCAAATTTTGCAGTTCTTTACGGTAAATCAAAGTTCGGTTTGAGCGAAGATATGAATATAAGCTTTGATGAAGCAGCCGAGTTTATAGATAATTATTTTGCTCAGTTCAGCAATATAAAAGAATATATTGATAACACTGTTATATACTTGGAACAATACGGCTATGTTAAAACTCTCTTCGGTAGAAAAAGAGAAATTCCAGAAGCAAGATCGTCAAATAAGAATATTCAGAGTGCAGCCAATAGGGCAGCTGTGAACGCACCAATTCAAGGTACTTCCGCAGATATTATTAAGTTTGCTATGATAAATATATATAACAAAATCGAAAAATTTGATGCTAAGATGCTACTTCAAGTCCATGACGAACTTATATTTGAAGTAAGAGAAGAAGAAATCGAATCATTTTCATTGTTCGTGAAAGATTCAATGGAGAATATTGTAAAACTTAAGGTTCCTCTTACTGTAAACATCGGAGTAGGAGATAACTGGCTGGAAGCGCACTAAATAATTCCGTAAAGACGTGATTTATCACGTCTCTATTTAGGTGTGGATTCCCGTGTCAAGCACGAGAATGACAAAATATAAAAATCGGGCGAATAATGATTCGCCCCTACAAAGGATTAAATTATGTTATCAAAATACTTACCGGCACATTTTACTGATATATATAGTGAAATAAAGAAAAATAATTATGTTCGAAAAGACGGTAGTGTTATGTTTGCTGATATTTCAGGATTCACTAAAATGAGTGAAAGACTTACTGCAAAAGGAAAAGAAGGAAGTGAAGAAATATCAAGAATAATCAATGACGTTTTTGAGAGATTAATATCTTTGGTCAGTTCTTCAGGTGGATCAGTATATAAATTTGGTGGTGATGCTATTACAGTGTTTTTCCCTGATACAATAGATAAAAAAATAGTTTTGAATACTGCGATTGAAATGCAAAAAGCTATATCTGAATTTGAAAAAATAAAGACTATCGCAGGTATATTTTCACTGAAAATGAAAATAGGTCTAGCTTCTGGAAGTTCCCTTATTGGGCAGCTTGGCAAAGAGAGTAAGGGATACTTCTTAGCAGGTGAAACACTTGATAGGGCATGCGATTGTGAACATTCAGCAAATCAGGATGATATTATTGTAACAAAAGAATACTACGGATTGATCGACAAAAAAAAATATGAGAAAATAAAGAAATTCTACAAAGTTACATATTCTCAAGATACTAAAACAGGCATAAAACTAGAGAAAATAAAAAGAAAACAAGCTAAGTGGCATAAAGAATTTATTAGTGATGTAATAATTGAAAGAGAAGTTTCCGGTGGTGGTACAAAAGCTGGGGAGCTTAGAAATTGTGCTGTTATATTTTTAAATTTTACCGGAATTGAATATGGTAAAAATTTCAACTACAAGATACTTGATGATTTTTATACATTGGCATCAACGACAATACGTAAGTATAACGGGTATATCAACAAAATAGATATGGGAGACAAGGGCAATAAACTTATTATGCTTTTTGGTGCTCCTATAGCAACTGAAAAGAACGAGGAATATGCATTAAGAGCTGTTGAAGAATTAAGAAACCTCTGTCCAAAGGAAATTACAATTCGTATTGGAATAAATAACGGGAATATTTATTTTGGTGTTATCGGTGCTTCTCACAGAAGAGAATTCACTGTTATGGGTAATGCTGTAAATCTAAGTGCCAGATTAATGGCTTCAGCTGAAGAGAATGAGATCGTGATATCTTCAGCAATTTCTAAAAGAGTACCAGAGATAGAGTTAAAAAGTAAAAGAGAACTGAAACTTAAAGGAGTGAAAGAGTTATTTGAAGTGTCAACTTTCAAGCATTTACTGGAAACGAGAAGAAGTAAAAGATTTAAGTTGATCGGTAGGAAAAATGAGCAAAAGTTATACAAAGATATTGTAGAAAAGGGTAAAGGCTTCCTGGTAAACATTAAAGCTGAAGCTGGCTTAGGAAAATCTGTTCTCGTAAACAAGTTCTTCGAAAATAGATTAAAAGATGGAAAATGTTATTTGGTTAATTGCTTAAGCTATACAAATAATAATTCTTTTTTTGCGGTAAAGGAATTAATCTCAAGATTTGCTGAAGTTAGAGTATTTGATGATCTAGATACGAAACTAAAAAAGCTAAAAGTATTATTAAAGAAGATCGGAGAAGAAGAAAGTACCAATCTTTACGCATCGTTTTTATCATGGAAAGATTTTGAAGGTGATGAATCAGATCCAAGTTTAAAAGATTTTTTTATAGATATATCTACAGCGATATTTTACAGAATTATAAAGAAAGAAAGGTCGATTCTATTTATTGAAGATACTCATTGGATGGATTCTGCTTCAATAGATTTCTTTAAGTCGACATTGAATATTTTTGACAAGAAAACTGATGCAGGATATATGCATTTTGTTTTCAGGCCTGATCAACAAATGGAATATTTTACTGATCATGAAAACTCAGCAACAATAACTTTACAGAATCTTGAATTTGAGGATGGTAAAGAATTCTTATTACAGAAATTTAATCTAATTTCGATATCTAAAAGGATCTACGAACAAATATTTCTAAAAACCAAGGGGAATCCTTTTTTCATTGAGGAGATATTGTTATCATTGAAGAACGAAGGTAATTTTATTGAAGTTTTTAAACGAGGTAAAAAGGTAGAGATCATTGATAAATTCGTATCAGAAAGAGATCGGAAATTAGCTATGTTAGAACAACAGGATATGAAATTCAAACTTAAACCTTCGATCAAAACAATAAATATCCCTGACAATGTTAATGATATGGTCTTGACAAGAATAGATAAGCTTGATGAGAACAGTAAGACAATATTAAAAATATCATCAGTGATCGGTAGAGTATTTCAGTTTGATATCCTGAAGCAATTACAGAATTTAAAAGAGATAGCCAAAAAATTAAATATCAAGGATAGTTTATTCGATCTTACAAAATTCGACCTTACACTTTTTGAGGAGACTAGTGAAAATGAATATCTCTTTAAACATGCCATAACTCAGGAAGTTGCTTATGAAACTTTACTATTCTCAATGAGAAGAAAATTTCATTCAAGTATTGCAAAACTTTATGAAGAAAATTATAAAGGTAATATCGCTGATGCCTACGAACTATTAGCATATCATTACAGGCATACGAGTAATAAAGAAAAGGCAAAGTATTATTTACTGAGATCTGCTATCTCAGCAAAGAACAAATTTTCATATAAGGAATCTTTTAAATACCTTAATGACTATAGAAAATATAAAATGTCACTAGAAGAAAAAACAGATAGTTATTTTTATGATATCGAGATGTATCGAACATTAGAAAAGAATAAAAAGGCTATGGAGATATGTGAAAACTTGATAAAAAAATATCCGGAAAATTCACTTTATTGGCAAAAAATAAAAATCAAGAAAATAAATATATTAAGAAGAAATTCTGAATATAAGCAAGTACTTAAACAATTCAATACGATAAATAAATTTGCAAACAAAGATTTAGAAATTGCAGCTGCGATAGAATTGATATATTCAAAAATAAGATTGCGGGATAATAAGAATATAGATAATTTGATCATCGCTCTGGAGAAGAATATCTTAAAATCGAAAGTTCGAAAATTTAAGGGTGATATCTTGAGTATAAAAGGTCTAAGATTATTCTATGAAAGTAATTTTACAGAAGCAGTAAAGGTGTACAAAAAATTAGAAAAGGTTACAAGTAAATATAATTTACTAAATGATAAATTCTCAGCATTAAACGCGATTGCATCAGCTTATGGTCAAATGGGAGAAATGGATAAAGCATTTCATTATTTTGAAAAAGTTTATTTAGAAGCGAAAAAGATACATAATAACGATCTTATTATGAGAGCGATTGATGGTTTAGCAAAAGTAAGTTATGTAAAAGGTGATTTTCAAAAAGCAGAGAAATACATAAAGGATGGAATTAAACTTACCAGCAGAACCGGAAAGATCAAAATAACTGAATTATTGCTTGAGAGTTTAAGTAATGTAAGGTTAGGCCAAGGTAAATATGATGATGTCTTGGAAATCTGTAATCAGAGAGAGGATATTGCAAAAAAAATTAATGATGATACAAGATTAGCAATGATATGGGATATTAAAGGTGATACGATTTATAAAAAAGGTAAATTTAAGGAAGCTTTGAAGATCTATAAAGAAAATCTAGCATTCTCAAAAAAGATCAAATATATAATTGGCGTTGGACACTCTTATGGTAATATTGCAAATTGTTATGCGGAGTTGGGAGATATTAACGAGAGTATCAAGTTCTACAAAAAGCAGATAAAATACTCTAAGGATCATAATGATATTTTTTCAGAAGGAAAAGCAATGTTCAACCTTGCATATACTTACTACGAAGACTTGAAAGATATTGAAATAGCAAGAGAGGCTTTTCAGATCGCAAAGGATATATTTAAAAAAGTGGGTTTCAAAGCCGGGTTGGATCAGGCTCTTGAGATGCTGAAAGAAATAGATGAAAATAAATAGAACTTTTAGCTAAAAAAATAGTAAATTACAAATAGTAAATAATAAACATGTAAGTAAAAGGAAAAAGAATGAAATTACTCAATAAAATTGTACTTGTTATACTGGTTACTTTTATAATAACAAATTGTGCTCTCACTCCTACGAAAAATAGTTTCGAAAAAGTTGATGATGCAGATATGAAAAAAGTAGAGATCCCAGTAGTTAATACTGAATATAAACCAAGTTTAGATAAAAACATTCATAAAGAAAAATCTGTTTTATCCCGAGCATATACACTTGATAAAGTTGAAGTATCCAAAAAGAAAAACGGGATCCTAATAAGATTTAGATATGATGGTGAAGATCCAAAAGAAAATATATCAACATTTTTTAGTGGAGATAGGTTTTTTAATATAACATTCTTTAAAGGTGAATTCGGGTCTGATATAAAACAAAGTTTTTTTAATAGTTCAATTATAAGAAACCTTCAATTTTTTGAATTTGAAGAATCAGTACAAGTTACAGTAAGGTTAAAAGATGATCATAAATCAACTTTTATACAAACAGATGATGATTTTATTATAATTTCGGTGTTCAGCTAATGTTAGATATGTATTTTCTCAATATAAGATAGGTAGAAGAATCAAAAAGCAAATATTAATATTTTTTCTAATAAGTTTATCGATATCTCAGTTAATCGCAAACACGACAAAAAGATATGAGTTATATAATAGGAAAGCTACTCACTACCTTTTAAATGCTTTAATGTTTGAAGAGTTCTCTGATTTTGAGAGAGCGATCACAAATTATGAAACTGCATACAATAGTAGTAATGCTGAAATATTATTGATTAGTAAAGCTATAAACGAGTATTACTTAGGTAATGATGATGTAGCATTGCGTATCTTTGAAAATATCCCACATCTCCCTGATCAGTTAATTAAGTACAAATACTATCAGTATCTTCTAAGTAATACTGAAAGAAAGGAATTTGTTAGTAGTGAACTTCTTAATGAATTGATAGGTTTATATTCACAGGATGCATCAAAGAGTAAGTTGAAAGAAGGCTTGTTTCTAGTAGAGAAGCTCTTAAAAAACTACATGAAATATAATGATGCTTCTGATTTTGAGCTTTTTATCAAAGATGCTATAAACAGAGATATCTCTCAAGTGCACAAAGAATATTTTTCAGCAGTTCTCTTTAAGTTTTATTCTGAAGTAGAAATAAATGAAGACAAAGTAACAGAATATGTAGATGATCTTGTCCGTAATTATAAAGATAGCGATTATAAACATCTGGTTTTTGTTTACGATGAGTTAATTGATTCTAAAAGACTGGAAAATGCAGAAAAAGTTTATAATCTACTAAAAAAAATTCGTTATTTAGACCCAGAGTACTATATTTTCGACTATTCATTAGAAACAGCAAAGGGTAACTCCAAGAAAGCCAGGAGGATCATTGGATATGCACAAGATTTTTTCCCGGGTATTTTCTTTGAATTATTATCTTTACAGGAATATTTAGATCAGAAAGAACTAAATAATGCCACAATTCTTTTCAACAAACTTCTGATGAAGTATCCTGAAAATCTTCAATTATATCAGAGATTTATTATATCATTAATGGAGAATGATTTTATCGACCAAGCTATTGAGATCTACGAAATAACAATTAGTAAATTTCCCGAGAATACTGTACTGAGAAATAATTATGCATATCTTTTAGCAGAACATGGCAAAGATATGGATAAATCAATTGCTTTATCAATAGATGCAGTTGAAAAAGAACCTGATAATATTTCATTTCTCGATACACTTGCTTGGATATATTACATTAAAGGAGATTATAAAAAAGCTGAAATATATATTGAGAAAATATTTACTCAAACTGGAGTGTTCTTAGATCCAAATTCAAAAGAGTTATATGATCACTATACAAAGATAAAGACAAAATTAAATAAGTTAGAAGATTTAGATGAAATTAAAGTAAATGAACTAGCATTAGTTCTTCATGAGTGTGTTAACTCTGCAATGAGTTTACTAAAATAAAGAATATGAAAAGAAATAAGATTAAATATTTATTCCTTATCCTTCTGAACATCTTTCTAAGTAGCTGTATGTTATCTTTTGGAGTTAAGGAATATGATACAAACACGGTTGAAATAGAAGTTATTGAAAAAACGATTAGAAAAAATTATGAAAAGATCAATTCATTGAAAGCATCTTTCGAATTTTCCTATACAACGATTAGAGATCGATTGCAATCCAGTGGATTCCTTTACTTCTCAGGTGAGGATACTTTATATGTGGAAATAAATGGAGCAGTTGGTGAAACTGAAGCTGTATTTTTTCTTTCAGAAGATTCAATAAAAGCAGTAAATTATATTCAACAAGTCAATATAAATGACAAAGCAAATAAGAACAGCTTTAATCGAGTTACCGGTATTAATTTAACTGCTGATAAATTCAGAGAATCACTTTATGGTTATGAAAAGATAACCTCAGATGTTTCAATCGTTAAAAGGGATGAAGTCAGTGTTGAGCTTAAAAAAATAATCACTCCGAATAAATATAAATTAATTAAGTTAAATAAAAATTTATTGATCGAAGAGATCTATGATTATGAAGATGATAGTTTAATGATTAAAAAAGAATATGATTATTTTTATAAACAGAATGACACAGTAATACCAAAACGTATCAGAATTAGAACCTATGATCCAAAGAGTAAATTAACGATATTTTATAACCGTGTAAACTTAAATAAAGATCATAAAATTGATTTCAGGATGAGCGAATGAATAAGATTCTCTGGGTAGACGATGAAATAGAACTTTTAAAACCTCATGTTCTTTACTTAGAAAGAAAAGGTTTTGAAATGACAACAGCCACTAATGGTTATGATGCTGTAAAGTTGGTTAATGAAGTTGATTTTGACCTTGTTATCCTTGATGAAATGATGATCGGTATGGATGGATTGGAAACGTTAGAAAAGATCAAAGATATTGACAGCGATGTGAAAGCTATAATGTTAACAAAATCAGAGGAAGAAGGCATTTTCCTTCAAGCAGTAGGAAATATGATAAATGATTATTTAACCAAGCCTGTCAGTCCATTACAACTTTACTTGACAATAAGAAAAAATCTAGAACAAGAAAATTTAGTTTCTGAAAACATTTCAAAAAGATATATAAAAGATTATAACATTTTAAGAGGAATGATTGATTCAACGAATGATCCTAAAGATTGGATCGAAATAAACGAAAAAATATCATACTGGGGGATAAAATTAGATGAGATCAACGATCCTAACTTGATTTCGACTTTTAGCGACCTAAAATCAGATGCAAATAAGATATTTGGAGATTTCATACAAGGGAATTATGAGAATTGGATAAATGGAGAAGGAGACAGACCTACATTCTCTGTTGATATTATTGATAAATATATCTTACCAGATATCAATAAAGAAAAGTTGGCGTTAATAATAATAGACTGTTTCCCATTTGATCAAATGTCGGTTATAGAGGAGACACTAAAAAATAATTTCTTGATTGATAAGGAATCCTATTATTCTATATTACCAACCTCTACAGAGTTTGCTAGGAATGCAATATTTTCAGGATTATTCCCTGATGAAATAGAAAAGAATCATTCTGATATTTATTTTGATAATTTTGAAGATGAAGAAAGCAGTAATAGAAATGAAGATATTCTACTTGAAAGACAATTGAGATCCAAAGGCTTTGATCTAGGTAAAAATCTGAAATATTATAAAATGTATAGAGTTGATGAATTTGCGAAATTTGAGAGTAAAATAGGTGAGATGAAAGATACTAAACTACTTTCAATAGTAGTGAACATGGTAGATTTTTTAATTCATGATAAAAAGAAGGATGAACTGATAAATGAGATGATGGATAGTGAAAGCTCATACAGAGCCACAATCAAAAATTGGTTTCAAAGTTCTCACCTACACAAGATAATTGACAAACTGGGAGATCTTGGTTTTAAAATTATTATTACTACTGATCATGGAGCAAAATTAATTAATAAATTCACCAAAATTAAAGGCGATGGACAATCAAGTAGTGGTTTAAGAATGAAGTATGGAAAGAATCTATCAACCTCAAATAAAAAGCAGACATTTTTCTGGCAAAAGCCAATTGATTATAAAATGACCAGTTTTTTTAAAGGGAAGAATATCATACTGGCAAAAGAGGATCACTGTTTTGTCTATGAAAAGAATTTAGGAGATTTCTTTTCAAAAATTAAAAATACATATCAACATGGTGGGATAAGTTTAGATGAGGTTGTTTTACCGGTATTGATTTTAAATAAAAAGCAATAGGAGAAAATAATTATGTCAATTAGTATCAATAAGATCGCAGAAATCATTAATGCTGAAGTTTTGAATAATAAAGAGATTGAAATAAAGAATGTCAATAAGATAGATGAGGCTGTAGAATATGATATTACTTTCCTGCATAATGAAAAATATTTTTCTCAGATAAATACAACAAAAGCTTCCGCTGCTATTGTTCCAAAAGATTTCTCAACAGACAGAGATATAATTTTATTAAGAGTAGATGACCCATATGTATCTTTTATTAAAATTATGTATGAATTCTATCCTTTAGAGCCAGTTGCTAAACAAGGAATAAACAAGATGACTTCAATTGATGAGTCTACTATTATTGGAGAAAACCCATCTATAGATCCATTTGTTGTTATAGGTAAAGAAACAAAAATCGGGAAGAATATTCAAATCCAATCAAATGTCACAATCGGTCATAATGTCCGAATCGGTGATAACGTAATTATTTATTCAAATGTTAGTATCAGAGAAGGTTGTATTCTCGGAAATAATGTGATACTTCAAAATGGAGCTATCATTGGAAGTGATGGTTTTGGTTTTGCTCCGGGTCAGGGAAGTTATGAAAAAATACCTCAAGTCGGCAATGTTATCTTGGAAGATAATGTTGAAATTGGTGCTAATACTGTTGTGGACAGATCTACAATGGGTTCTACGATCGTTCGTAGTGGGACTAAATTAGACAACTTGATCCAGGTAGGGCATAATGTGGAAATAGGTAAAAATGTTGTTATTGCCGGTCAAACAGGGATCGCAGGAAGTACAAAGATCGGTGATAATTGCATGATCAGTGGGCAGGTAGGTTTTGTAGGTCATCTTAAAGTTGGTAAAGGTGTTATGATAGGTGCTCAGGCAGGTATTGTTGGGAACATTAAAGACGGTAGTGTTATTACGGGAACACCGGCAAGAGATCTAAGAAAAATGAGAAAGATCGATGCAGCACTAGGTAGATTACCTGATTTGATTTACAAAGTAAGAGATTTAGAAAAAAAGCTGAAGTAGAGACGTTGCATAGCAACGTCTATACAATTATTCCCCGATGATCTTTACAAGAACTCTTTTACGACGTTTACCGTCAAATTCACCATAGAATATTCTTTCCCACGGACCAAAATCTAGTTGTCCTTCAGTTATGGCACAAACAACTTCACGTCCCATAATTTGTCTTTTCATGTGAGCATCAGCATTGTCTTCATAGCCATTGTGTTTATACTGAGAATGTGGTTTCTCAGGTGCAAGTTTTTCCAGCCAGACTTCATAGTCCTGATGAAGCCCTGATTCATCGTCATTGATGAAAACTGAAGCTGTAATATGCATAGCATTAACAAGCACAAATCCTTCTTTAATACCACTTGCATCTATGCAGCTCTGAACATCATGAGTTATATTTATCAATTCTCTTCTTTGTGTAGTATTGAACCAAAGTTCTTTTCTGTATGACTTCATAAATAACCTCTATGTAATATTTAATGAATATCAGGAGTTAAAATAAGTAATTTTGTCATGCTGAATTTATTTCAGCATCTATCTCTTTAATTGTTTTAGACCCTGAAATACTGAAATAAATTCAGCATAAATCAAGTTCAGGGTGACGGTACATTTAATTGTAAATTGTCCATTGTCTATTATCAATTGTTTGTTAATCTTCCATGCGCATTAGCCAGTTAACCGATAAGCTGTATGAATTTATATTGTCATAATCAATCAAGTCAGAATCATTGCTTTCAGGATATTTCATATTCGCATAGTCAAATTTAATATTCAAAGGGATCTTACTTCCGTAAAATCTGTAAAGTGGAATATTTAAACCAAAACCGTAAGTAAACTCTTCAATGTATTCGTATACTTTGTAATTTATTTCTCCAAACTCTGGATCAGCAGGATTGTCATAGTAGATAGTTTCGTCTTTGTCATTTACTTTATCCCAGTAATATCCGCATCTTAAAGATACTATCTCAGCAACAAGTAACTCAGATCCGAATTTCATTCCTGAATGGTAGTCTGAGTCCCACATTTTCTGGTATTCACCTGTAAAAGTGAATAATACACTATTTATGTGTGGAATTATCGTACCAACTCTTGGAATAAATGAAAAGTTAACACCGGTATTCATAATTCTAGGTAACTTATAATTTCCAATATCTGCTGAAAAAACGTTGATAAAAGAAATTCCGATGCTTGTTCGTTGTCTAAAATTTCTATTTCTTGTTACTGCAACGATCTGATGTATACCAACATCCATATCATAACCCTTAAGCACTTTTTGATTAAATAAAGAATCAATTTCATTTGTGCTTACATACTTACCACTAACCCCTATGCTAAATGCACGGTTAGGACTTAACGAGATAGTTAATTTATAATCATTACTTTCTGGATTATCAAGCACAATATTAGCAGGCAGAACATAATCTAGTTTTTCGCTTTGGTAATTGTACAAACTAAATCCAAAGGAAAGTTTTTTCTTTAAAGAGAATCCAATCCCAATAAATGAAAATTGAGAATCATCCATCATTGAGTAAGGAGATACTATTGACGATGATACAGAAACTCCATTGATAGTTGATATATGTGCAGGATTGTAGAATACAGAAAACATTTCATCAGGAACTACTACACCGCATCGACCCATTGATTCTATTTTAGCACTGGGTTGTCTGTCTACATAGAGCTTATCAAAGAATTCATTATCATCAATATTTTGAGAAAAGAGTAAAGAATTAAAAGTTATTATTAAAATTAAGAGCTTTTTCATTAATTTAGTTCCTTTTGTTTTGTTTTGAATTTAAAATAGATCTAGGGCTGAATCTTCCGGAATAAACACATCATCAGAGTTATAATAGATTATCCCAGGTTTAAAAACATAAAGATGTTTTTCAACAATACCAAGTTCATCCAGAACCCAACCACCTCCAAAAGTTTTATATCCTTTGGAGTTGATGAGTCCATTGATCATGAAAGTTCGTTTTCCGATCATCTGTAATCTTTCCCGGTACTTTTCAAATTCTTCTTCCCACCAATATGCTTTAAACTTAGGATATGAATCTCTGAGCATAGGGTAGATAAGAAATTCAGCATCAATATTCTTTGCCTGTTCGACAAGATCATCATCAAAAAGGTCTCCGCAAAGCAATATAGTAAAAGTTCCGATCTTAGTATCAATCCTTTTTAGTTCGGCCCCGTGACCATAAAAGTTCGGGCTAACTGCAGGTCCATGCCATCCCCGGGATATTCTTCTATACGTATCAACTGTGAGAGTGTTACTATGAATTACGATGCAAGAATCATATAACTTATCATCATAAATTTCTAAAAACCCTAATACTACAATAATATCCAACTCTCTTGCAAGTTCACGAATAGTTAAGATCTCAGTAGATCTAATTGTAAGGCCTAATTTTATATCATGCTCTGGTTTGTCATTATTCCTTAAACCTGTAACACAATCTTCCGGAAATATGATCATGTCAGCATTATTAGATGCTGCTGTGTTGATAAGTTGCATAATTGTCTTAATGTTTTTAGGAATACTATCGGTTATTTCGAAATTTGCTAAGGCTATTTTCATATTTTGATCCTTTTTAAATTATACAGAATACATTCCTGCATTCTATATATAAATATAGTTTTAAAAGGTTAATAAGGCAAAAGTAAAAGTAAAGAATTATAGCATGTCATATAATTCATCTTGATTAAAAAAAGCCCCGAATCTGGGGCTTTTTGGGTGTGTTTTTTGTAAGGAAAGCAGGTCTGCGTTCCCTACAAACTTAAATTTACTCTTCAACATACGTATATAGATTCCATCCTTGGAATTCAAAAGTTCCACCACCAACTGCAAAACCATGTTTTGCATCAGTAAAGTTTAAATCCTGCATACCCCACATACTGGTAGTTCCCGAAACAGGA
>JAQICF010000157.1 GCA_027858795.1 Candidatus Delongbacteria bacterium
ATGTATTACGTCGTCAGATTGATTTTTCTACGAAGTCACTTAGGTACCTAAGCTCCTTCTTGAAAATATAAATCTTCCTTGTTCTACACATTTCTTGTATTTTTATCAAGTGAAAGTATTATTTCATGTTTTAATATGAACTTAAAGGCTATCGTTTAAAACGCGATGGCTTTTTTTATTTCCCGATTTTGTCACCACATGAATCTTTTAGATCGCACATTGAGCATTTATTTACTTCTGGGTCACAATGAGGTTTGCCAGATGTGTATTTTTTAATTAAATAAATTGCTGCGATAAGAACGGCTAATATTGTAAGTGTCGTTTGCCACATAATTCATTCCTATAATAATAATTTTCCTATGTTAAAAACTAAATACGAAACGATCCAAGCAATACTGGTCGTAAAGAATACTGAGAAAGCTGCCCATTTCCAGGATTTTGTTTCATTTTTAATTGCTATTACAGTTGCGATGCAGGGAATATATAGAAGTATAAATATCATAAAGACAAATGCTTTTAATCCACTATTTTCATTCTTAGTGGTAAAAGTGCTAGAATTTTTTATTTTTTCCTTTAAATTATTTCCTTCATTCTCATTATATAAAACTCCCATTGTACTTACAACCAGTTCTTTTCCCGCAAAACCTGATATTATAGCAACATTGCTCTTCCAATCAAAACCAATAGGTTCGAAAATTGGCGAAACAAATTGTCCGAATTGTCCGATATATGAATTTCCAAGCATTGTGTTTTCATACGAAGTAGTTAGGTTATTATCAGATATGGTTTCAGTAGAAATATCTCTTGGAAAATAACTTAATGCCCAGATAACAATTGAGGCAGCAAGGATTATACCTCCCATCTTTTTTAGATATTGAGAAGTTTTGTCCCACATGTGTATGATTATAGATTTTGTAGTTGGTCTTCGATAAGGTGGAAGTTCCATAACAAACGGAGTATCATCACCTTTAAAAAGAGTATTTCTCAATAGAATTGCCGACAAGATAGCAACAATAATCCCTATCATATACATACTAAACAATATTGTTCCCTGATTACTTGGAAAGAATGCTCCGATCATAAGAATATACACAGGTAATTTTGCTCCACATGACATAAACGGTATGATCAATATTGTAACAAATCTATTTTTTTTACTATTAATTGTTCGAGTTGCCATGATCGCAGGAACGCTACAGCCAAATCCCATTATCAACGGTATGAATGATCTTCCATGTAGACCGACTTTATGCATAAGTTTATCAATGATAAATACTGCTCTTGACATATAGCCACTATCCTCGAAAAAAGATATGAAAAGAAATAAAATAAGAATGTTCGGAAGGAAAACTATAACACCACCAACTCCACCGATCACGCCATCAATTAACAGATCTTTCAACATACCTTCAGCCATATTAAATGAAATTACTTCACTTAATTTTCCAACTAAAAATTCAAGCCATTCCATAGGAAATTGTCCCAAAGAGAAAGTAGCTTTGAACATGATCCACATTAAAAGAAAAAATATCGGTATTCCCCAAAATTTATGAGTAGCAAATGAATCAATTGCTTTAGTTTTATCGAATGTTTTTATTGGTCCAAGTTTGAAAGTTTCTCTTAGCGCACCGGAAATAAAACCATATTTTGCGTCTGTAATGATCGTGTCAGCAGGTTCTTCAAATTCAGATTCAATTTTATCGTGTTGTTTTTTAACTTTTTTCATGATAGATGAAAACCTAGATGAGTTTTTTATCATTTTTATCATATCACTATCATTCTCTAAAAGCTTCAGAGCAATATATCTTGGTGAGATTTTTGATAATATATATAAATCCTTAGTTAAAGAAAGTTCGGATCGTATCTGTTTTATAGAATCTTCGATACAATTCCCATAATTAATATGAATATGTCTTAGAATAGGGTTTTTATCTTCGTAAACATCAATGATCTCATCAGAAAGTTTATTTATTCCGGTACCTTTCGAACTTATAGTTGGAATAAATGGAATTCCGAGCATCTTACCAAGCATTTGATGATCGAATCGATCTTGCTTATTTGTTAATTCATCAAACATATTCAATGCAACTACAACTTTAATATCCATGTCTATAAGTTGAGTTGTTAGATAAAGATTTCTTTCAAGATTTGATGCATCTACTACATTTACAACTAGATCAGGTACTTTATCGATCAAATATTTACGGACATATCTTTCTTCAGGAGAATAAGTTGTCATAGAATATGTTCCCGGAAGATCAGTAATTCTAAATATGTAATCTCTGTATTTTATTTCGGTGGTTTTACTGTCAACTGTTACGCCTGAGTAATTGCCAACTCTCTCTCGCGCACCGGATATTCGATTGAATAGAGTTGTTTTGCCACTATTTGGATTGCCGATCAGAGCGATATTTATGATATGGCATTTTTCATATTCTGAATTTTTTGGACCACTGTCACTAGTTGAACCGATAAAATGATTTACTTTATGATTATTTTTGTGATCTTTATTGAAAATATTTATTAGTTCAGCTTCACTTCTTCTTAGAGTGACGTTATATCCCAGAATCTTGTATTCTATTGGATCTTGTAGAGGAGCATTTTTGACTACTTCAACTTCTTTACCGGATACGAATCCCATTTCCATTATACGCTTTCTAAATGCACCAATTCCACGCACTTTTCTAATAGTTCCCTTATCTCCAGTTTCCATGCTTGATAACTTCATCTTCAATCTCTTAATGATATTTAATCTCATTAAAAGGTAATCAATCTTTATAAGTTAGTCAATACGTTATGTCATAAAATAATATATGTCTTATATCATAGACATAGTATAGGTTTATCACTATTTTTAATAAATTAATGTTGAAAAATTATTCTTAGAATAAGCTAATGTTATAATAAATGGGGAGAGTTTATGAGAAAAAGTTTAGTATTGATGTTCTTAGTGATGGTAATGTCACTAATGGCGAACAGCTATGACGTGAACTACACTAGAGTTTCAAGTTCCGAAATGAAACTTGATATCAATGTAGATTCATACACTTTAAGTGAAGTAAATGCAGATGGTCAAACATTCACCAGAATAGATTTTGATGGTGGAGTTAGAACTAATGAACTTGGTTATGCTGAATTACCAAGATTTACTAAATCAGTTCAATTGTCAAATGACAAAAATGTAACATTGGATTTTGATGCAAGCAAATATGTTGAAATTAAGCTTGATCATCCATTGTTACCTTCTAGAGGTATTATGTCAAGAAGCATGGACATAAGTAAAATACCTTATGAGATTGCAAAAGAATCTATCACAGATTCATGGTATCCTGGAAATATTGTAGAGGGAACAGATCCTTTCATCATGAGAGATGTGAGAGGAGCAAGTGTAATTACACATCCTTTCCAATATAACGCAGCGACACAAACTTTAAGGGTTTACAAAAATATTTCTGTAACTCTTACAGATAATGATACTAAACCTGTTAATCCTTTGAATACAAAATCAAACACAATAGTTTCAGAGATGAACGGTATGTACAAAGGTATGTTCTTAAACTACAATGAAACAAAAGTAATGGATGTTGGAGAACTTGGTGAAATTCTTATTGTTTATACTTCTTCATATGGTGGGTTGAACGCACTTCAACCATACATTCAGTGGAAAGAAGAGATGGGTTATACTGTAAATACTCTTGAAGTACCTTTCAACACTGATCTTTATGTAAGTGGTGATATTACAGATGCTTACAATGCGAATAACAATATTCTTTCTGTACAGCTTGTTGGTGATTGGGCAGCATTAAAATCCGAGTATCTAAACAGTGCAACGGATACTTGGGGTTCTCAAGATCCGATGCTTGGTTGTGTAGTTGGAACTGATCAGTACATGGACATTATCGTAGGACGTTTTTCTGCAGCAAATGAAACAGATGTAGAAATTCAGATAAATAAAGCTATCAACTATGAGAAGAATCCTGAAATTGGTGGTTCATGGTATGACACAGCAATGGGAATTGCCGGTGATGAAGGTCCTGGTGATGATGGTGAGATCGATTATGAGCATGCAAATAACATTATAAATGGAAGATTATTACCATTTACATACACATCTGCAAATACAGTTTACCAGAGTTTAGATTCATATACAAAAACTAAGATAATTGAGTACACAAACACTGGTGCATCAATAATTAACTATACTGGTCACGGATCATATGATTGTTGGCAATCAATTGATGGTGGTTGGATCTACAACGCTGATATTGAAACAATGAATAACGGTAATAGATTGCCATTTATTCAGTCAGTAGCTTGTTTAGTTGGAAATTTATACTATGCTTCGAGTGATTGTTTTGCCGAAGTATGGTTAAGACATCCAACAGGTGGAGCAGTTGTAGGTATGTTCTCAACTATCAGTCAACCTTGGTATCCTCCAATGGTTGGTCAGGATTATTTTAATGATATCTTAATTGGTGGATATGATTATTCTGCTCATGCAGGTGAGGAAGGTGTTTCTTTAACAGAGCAAAGAACTCATTACGGATCAATAGCAGTAAATGCATCAAACCAGATGCTTTTAGATAATCCAACTGATGCATCAACAAGAGATACTCAAGAATCTTGGACAATATTCGGTGATGTAACAGTTCAGGTAAGAACTGATCAACCTATTTTGATAGATAATGCTTCAACAACTATTCTTATTGGAAATTACTCAACTACTATTACAGCTGGTGGAAGTCCTGTAGAAGGTGCTAGAGTAACTCTTTACAAAGACGGAGTAAATGTAACTGGACTTACTAATTCAAGTGGTAATGTTTCATTAAACCATTCATTTTCACCTGGTGACAATGTGACTCTTACAGTAACAGGATTTAATCTTGAGACTGAACAGTCAGTTCAGATGGTGTCTGGAGACATTGGTGGTACTTTCGGTCAATCAACGACAAGTTTAGGATATGGAAGTCTTGATATTGGAAGTAGCTCAACACTTCAGTTTACGATAACAAACACTCATAACTCTGAAACATTAACAGGTGATATCACAACAATAGCAGGTTATACTGCATCTGTTGCAGCGAAAGGTGATGTTAAGGATGTAAAAAATGTTTTAGTATACGGTGTCGGACCAAATGACAGTAAAACATTTGATCTTAAGTTTGAACCTGGATTCGCTGGTACTTTTAATGGTAATATTACAATCACTTCAACTGATACTGGTCATGCAACTGAATATATTGCAGTGACAGGAGCTTGTGTAGTACCTGATATCGCAGTACCTGCTGATCTTGCAACAAATGCCGCTCCAGGTAATTCAGTGATCAAGAATTTCGATATTGATAATGTTGATCAGGGAACGCTTGATTATAGTATAGCGATAAACTATACGAGTGGAAAAGATATTAAAGCTTCAGGTGGACCAGACACTTACGGTTATAAGTGGAAAGATTCAGATGAAGTTGGTGGCCCAGTTTATAATTGGGTCGAAATTAATGGTTCAGGAACACCTTTAGGTTTAGCTGATGATGGAGAATCAGCAGCATTGAATCTTGGTTTTACATTCAACTATTATGGTGTAGATTACACAACAATAGTTGTTGCATCAAATGGAGCAGCATCATTCACTGAAACTGATGTAACATATACCAATGCATCTATGCCGGGTAGTGGAGAAACAGCTTTATTAGCACCATTCTGGGATGACCTAAATCCTGCAAGTGCTGGTGAGGTTTACTACTACGCAGACGGAACAAATAATAGATTTATCATAGAATGGGATGGAGTTGTAAAATATAGTGCAACCGCACCAAATACATTCCAAATTATTCTTTATGAAAGTGGAAAGATCGTATATCAATATGCTGATATGCAGGGAGATCTTACAAGCTGTACAGTTGGTATCGAAGATCACAGTGGTTCTGATGGTGACTTAGTTATTTATAATGCAGCTTATCTAAAAGATAATCTAGCAGTTCAATTCCAGGCAACACCAGAGTGGTTGACTTTAGATAAAACATCAGGAACAGTAGCTGGTTCAGGAACCGATGCAATTGCAGCAACTTGTGATGCCGCTGAATTAGAACTTGGAGTTTACACTGCAGATATTATCATAACTTCAAATGACCCAGATGAACCAACAAAGGTAATTCCAGTAACGTTCACAGTGTCAAATATCGTAACACCTGACGCACCTGCAAATATAGTTACAAGTATTTCAGGTAGTGATATTGTGGTTGATTGGGATGTAGCAGCAAATGCAACAAGTTATGATGTTTATTCATCAGATGATCCTTACGGAACATTTATATTTGTGACTAATGTTGGCACAAATCAATATACCGTTGCCGCAGATCAGGCAAAATTATTCTACTATATCGTAGCAAAGAACTAAGCATTAAATCAATGTTTTAATAAAAAAGCCGGCTAAATAGTCGGCTTTTTTTGTTATTAGTGCAACACAGAAGTATAGTGGAAATACTATATTATTTTGTTGACAAATCTAGTGAACAGTATTATTTTTAATAGATTAAAGAAAACTATATAAAATTCATGGAAAAAATTGTAGATTCAAAGTAAAAAAACGAAAATAGAATAAAAAAGTAATATCGGAGGAGAAATGAGGAAATTGACAATTTTTGTCTTAGTGATGGTCATATCACTATTCGCAACATCAAATTCCATATTAGACGCATCAAAAGTAACAGGATATCGTATCAATTCTGATACTGACAGTTACCTTGATATTGATTTTAATGTCAAAGACATCAACATCAGTGAAACAAACACTGAAAAGGGTGTTTTTTCATCTGTTACTATTGAAAATGGTTACAGAACACAAATAGCAGGTTCCCCGGCATTACCGACTTTTCATGAGTTGATCGCTATGCCTTATGGTGCTGAACCTCAAGTCGAAGTAGTAAGTTATGATTCGAAAGTTTACAAACTTTCTGAGTTAGGAATAGATCATCCGATCGTACCTGCTCAACCAAGTTACTCAAAATCTTCAAAACCTGAAGATAGATTATTTGTTTACAATGAGTCAGCTTATTCAGCTTCAAAATTTAATTCAGACCCTATCGCAGTTGTTACTAAGAGTGGAACAATGAGAGGCGTTGGAGTTGGTGTTCTAAAAGTATATCCCTTTAGATATAGTCCAACTGCTGGAACTATTGAAGTAATGAATAATATCAAAGTAAGAGTAAACTATGTGAATGCAGATCCAAGAGCGAATGAGATCAAAGCAGAATCATATTCTCCTTATTTTGTATCTGCTAATAATACGATGATCAATTACAAACCTACAGCAACAAAAGCAGATCTTATGAACTGGCCAGTTACTTATTTGATCGTTGCAAGTGATGCTTTATTAGGAAACGCTGACCTTCAAAGATTTATCAACTGGAAAACAGAGAAAGGTTTTAATGTAGTTGATACTTTAGTTTCAGCAAATTCAACAATTTTTGATAATGATGAATGGGTTGAACGACAATGGAATAATCTAGATCCAAAGCCATCTTTTGTTCTCTTGATTGGTGATGAAAGTGGTACATATAATGTTGAATCTGAAGATAACCCAGATCTTGGATCTACAGGTAGTGTCACAAGATCAGACCTTGAGTACGGGGTGATCGGTACTACGCATTCTGACAATAAAGTTGCTTCAATGTACGTAGGACGTTTTTCTGTAAGAAGTGAGGCCGAGTTAACAGCTCAGGTCGATAAAACTATTTGGTATGAAAAAGAGCAATTTACAACAAGTGCCAGTCTTGACTATCTTACATATACACTTGGATGTGCAGGAGTAGATGCTTCTTATGCAACTAATTTTGGTGATCCACAGATCAATTATGGATGGACTTACTACTTTACTGCAGCTAATGGAATGACAAATGCTCATCGTTATTTATCAGATACTTCAGATAATTCAACAACTGAAGCAGAAATTGTAGCATACATTTCAGCTGGAGCAAATTTCTATAATTATACTGCTCATGGAATGCCGACATATTTTGCAGAACCGGAATTTACGATAACAGATATTAACGGGCTTAACAATGCAGGCGAATATCCATTAGTAGTTGGTAATTGCTGTTTAACTAATTCATTTGGTGAAGTAGAATGTTTTGGGGAAGCTTGGTTAAATGTAGCTGATAAAGGAGCGATCGGTTATATTGGAGCTTCAATGTCAACTTATTGGAATGAAGACCTTGCAATGGGTGTTGGTTTAGATGTAAATGGGCAAGCATTACCAAGTTTAGATACTGCAAATCCTGGAATGTATGATGGAGCAATGGCTTTAGGTTATTCATCTCAAGCTGCAATCAAACATGTTGGCCTTATGGCAGTTGAAAATGGATCTTTTACATATGTAGATGACTATTGGTCATCATATCATCTTATGGGTGATCCATCAGTTCAGATATATTTCGGTATACCAACAGATGCAACTGCTTCTCATGACGGAGTAATGGCACCTGGTGTGACTTCATTTACTATTAATACTGATGCAGGTGCTTATGTAGGAATGACTGATCAAAATGGTAATCTTCATGGAGCCGCTAGAGCAGATGGCTCTGGTGTAGCAAATGTATCGATAAGTCCATACACGGTTGGAGATGAAGTTAACATCGTTATAACTAATCAATTCAAGAAACCTCATTTTGCTACTATCATGTGTACTGGAGATACTGGAGGTACATTCAGTCAGTCAACTACTAGTTTAAGTTATGGTAGCCTTGATATTGGAGCAAGTTCTACTCTTCAATTTACTATTTCAAACTCTCACAATTCAGAATATTTGATGGGTGATATCACAACTATCACTGGTTATACCGTAACATTAGCTGTAAAAGGTGATGTAAAAGGTGTTAAAAATACTATGAGTTATTCTGTAGGACCAAATGAAAGTAAAACATTTGATCTTAAATTCGAACCAGGATCAGTAGGTAATTTTAATGGCAATATCACAATTACTTCAACAGATACAGGTCATGCGACAGAGTATATAGCAGTAACAGGAGCTTGCATAGTTCCTGATATTGATGTACCTGCAGATGTAGCAGCAAGTGCGGCGCCTGGAAATTCAGTTGTTAAGAACTTCGATATTGATAATACTGGTGCCGGAGAGCTTACTTATAATATCGCTATCAACTATACAAGTGGAAAAGATATTAAAGCTGCAGGTGGACCTGATACTTACGGTTATAAGTGGAAAGATTCAGATGAAGCAGGTGGACCAGTTTACAACTGGGTTGAAATCAATAGTTCAGGTACAGCTTTAGGTCTAGGCGATGATGGTGAATCAGCAGCATTGAATCTTGGTTTTACTTTCAACTATTATGGAGTAGATTATACTACTGTAGTTGTAGGTGCAAACGGTGCCGCAACATTTACTGGAACAGCTATTGATTATACAAATACAACAATTCCAGTTGCGACAGGTTCAAATGCATTGCTATCAGTATTCTGGGATGACTTAAATCCTGCAAACGGTGGAGAAATCTATTACTATTATGATAGTGCAAATGCAAGATTTATCATAGAATGGGATGGTGTAGTAGATTACGGAACCACAGACCCAAGTACTTTTGAGATAATCTTATATGAAAGTGGCAAGATCGTATACCAGTATGGCACAATGCAGGCAAATCTAACAACAGCAACAGTTGGAATAGAAGATCATAATGGAACAGATGGTAGTCTAGTAGTATTTGATGCAGCTTACTTGAAAGAGAACCTTGCAATTCAGTTTCAAGCAACACCAGAATGGTTGAGTTTAGATAAAACATCAGGAACTGTATCCGGATCAAGTTCAGATGTCATCGCAGCAACTTGTGATGCAGCTGAATTAGAGCTGGGAGTTTATACAGCAGATATAATCATAACTTCAAATGATCCTGATGAACTAACAAAGGTAATTCCAGTCACGTTCACAGTGTCAAATATCGTAACACCTGATGCACCAGCAAATATAGTTACAAGTATTTCAGGAAGCGATATTGTTGTAGATTGGGATGTCGCAGCAAATGCAACAAGTTATGATGTATATTCATCAGATGATCCTTACGGAACATTTATATTTGTGACTAATGTTGGCACAAATCAATATACCGTTGCCGCAGATCAGGCAAAATTATTCTACTATATTGTTTCGAAAAACTAAACATTAAATCAATGTTTAAATTAAAAAAGCCGACGAAACTGTCGGCTTTTTTTATTGCTTTTTATGATAAATGTCATTATTTTATTGATACATATACTCCAAAGCTAATAAATGTATGTGATTATTCGCTAAGTAAAATGTGCCTAGATAGAAGTAAAAAAAAATTAAGAATATGTGAAAAAATGGAGGGGAAATGAGAAAATTAACAGTTGTTGTTCTGGTGATTGTTTTATCGCTTTTTGGAACAACGAGTCCAATCCTGGACGCATCCAAAACCACTGGATATAAGATCCAAGCAGATACTGACAGTTATCTTGACATTGAATTTGATGTGAAAGATATCAATGTGAAAGATGTATCAACAGTCAAGGGTGCATTTACAAGAGTCACTATAGACAACGGCTTTACAACAAGAACAGCAGGTACACCAGCGCTACCAGAATTCCATGAACTAATAACTATACCTTATGGAGCAACACCTGAGGTTGAAGTAATTAGCTATGAATCAAAAATTTATAAACTTTCAGAACTAGGTATAGTAAACCCTATTATACCTGCTCAACCTAGTTATTCAAAAAAGACTCCTGAAGAAGATCTTAAATTTATCTACAATAAAGATGCTTACAAAGTGTCTAAAATGACGGGTGAAGAAATAGCTTCTATATCAAAAAGTGGAACAATGAGAGGAGTTGGAGTTGGTGTTTTAAAGGTTAGACCTTTTAAATACAATCCTACTGCAGGAACTATTGAAGTTCTAAATGATGTAAAAGTTAGAGTTAATTATGTAAATGCTGATCCAAGAGCTACTGAAATAGCAAGAGAAGAATATTCTCCTTATTTCGAATCAGCTTTAGAAACACTAATTAACTACGAATCATTAAATACTAAAGCAGATCTTTTAACTTACCCAATAACTTATTTGATCGTTGCAGGACAAGCTTTAAATGGAAACTCTGACTTAAATGATCTGATCGCTTGGAAAACATCAAAAGGTTTTAATGTAATAGTTAACTATGTTCCTACTACTGCAAGTATCGAAACAAACGATGTTTGGGTAGAAACTCAGTATAACACTTTAAATCCAAAACCATCTTTCTTGTTAATCGTTGGTGATGCAGACGGTACTTTTGCAGTTCAAGCTGAGCTCGACCCACCTTTGGGAGACGGAGGAGCTGTTTGTGGATCTGATTTAATTTATGGTGTAATAGGTACTACAGGCACTACTAACAGGATTGCTTCAATGTATGTTGGAAGAATGACAGTAAGAATTGCTTCTGATTTAACTGCACAGGTTGATAAGACTTTATGGTACGAAAGAGACCAATTCTTAGTTTCTACTCCTGATCTAAATTATCTTACTGCTCCAATGGGAACTGCAGGATATGATACTGGTTATGGAGAAGATTTTGGAAACCCTCAAATTTATTATGGGTGGACATATTATTTTACTGCAGCTAATGGAATGCCTAATGCTACTACTCATTACTATCCTGATTCAGGATCTACTACTGATGAAGCAGAAATTGTAACGGCTATATCAAACGGAGTTAATTTTTATAATTATACAGCTCATGGATGTGATACTGGTTTTCAGGACCCTGAGCTTTACGGGGCTAACCCACTGGGTAAGGATAACGATGTTGCTAATTTTGGAAATGTCGGAGAATATCCTTTAATTGTAGGTAACTGCTGTTTAACAAACTCATTTACAAATAACTCTCCTTATGCATCAACATATGGTGGAGATGATTATTGTTTCGGAGAAAATCTTTTAAAACAAGCTGATGGTGGAGCGATTGGTTATATCGGAGCTTCAATGTCAACTTACTGGAATGAAGACCTTGCAATGGGTGTTGGACTTGATGTTAATAGTCAGCCAACTCCTGCTTTAAGCCTTGGTGATCCTGGATTGTATGACGGTGTTATGGAGCTAGGTTATTCTTCTCAAGGTGCGGTAAAGCATGTTGGTCTAATGGCTGTCGAGAATTACGGAGGTACTAAAGTCGACTGGTATTGGTCAGCACTTCACTTAATGGGTGATCCATCAGTTATGATATATTTTGGAATTCCAACAACAATGACAGCATCACATGATGGCGTTATTGCACCTGGAGCAACAACTTATACTGTAACAACAACACCTTACGCTTACGTTGCGATGGGTGATCAGAGCGGTGTTCTTCATGGTGCTGCTCAAGCTAACTCATCAGGTGTAGCTGTAGTTCCTATCTCAACTTACACTGTTGGAGATACTGGTAAAATGGTTATAACAGCACAATTCAAACAACCTTACTATGAAGATGTACTTTGTACTGGAGACACAGGTGGAGATTTAAGTATTAACCAATCTTCAATGAACTTTGGAAATGTTACTGTTGGTGGAAGTTCTACAATGCAGTTTACAATTTCAAACTCACACAGTTCAGAATACTTGATGGGTGATATAACTACGATTACGGGATATACCGTTGCAGAGGCAGCAAAGAATTTACTTACTTATACTGTAGCACCACAAAGCTCAAAGACTTTTGATTTGGTATTCTCACCAGTTGCAATGACAACATACAGTGGTAATATCGTTGTTACTTCTACAGACCCAAGTAATCCATCTGATAATATCGCAGTAACAGGAGTTGGGGCATTACCAGATATCAATTTAGCAGCAACTACAGCAGCTACTTGTGATCTTGGAGCAAGTGTTTCTGATTCGTTTGTAATTCAGAACACAGGTGTTGCAGGATTAAACTATAATCTAAGTAATGCTTATGTTGGAGCTCTAATACCAGGTGGTAATTACACTGAAAATGATTTTTCTACTTTCCCTGGTACAGGTTATACTAATTCAGGATGGGTAGCAAGTTCAGGAGCAGCTCGTGCAACAGGTAGTGGTGTTACTTGTACATTGACTTCACCTGCATTTGATACATCCGGAGCTGGAAATCCAGTATACCTTGATTTTACTCAGACTTTAACTTACAGAACTGGAACCTGGGCAAAAGTTGAATATTACACTGGAAGTGCATGGGTTCAGGTTTATTATGCAACTGCAGCAACAACTGCAGCTCAGCATATTGAATTACCGATAACATCATCTAGTACTCAGGTTAGATTTACAGGATATACTACCAGATCTCAAGCTCAGACATCTTACTGGGATATTGATAATTTAGTAGTATCTGCAGTAGAGATTCCATACACTTGGTTGGCATTTAATAGTGCTACTGCAGGATTAGTGGATGGATCAAGCAGCAATATAATAAATCTTACTTATGATGCAACAGGTCTTGCTTTAGGTGATTACGAGGCAAATATCACAGTTGATTCTGATGATCCAGATGAACCTTCAGAACTAATTGCTGTAACATTTACAGTTGGTGGTGGTACAATAGTACCTGCTATTCCTTCTAATATAGTTACTAGCATTTCAGGATCTAATTTAGTGGTAGATTGGGATGTGTCCGCTGATGCAACTGGATACGATGTATATTCATCAGATGATCCTTATGGAACATTTACATTTGCAGCAAGTGTTGGAACAAATCAATACACTATTCCTGCTTCTGCAGCAAAATTATTTTACTATATCGTGGCAACTAACGCAACGAAGTAAAACAGATATATTATAACATAAAAAGCCGACTAACTTAGTCGGCTTTTTTTATTTAATGGAATTTTTTTATATCTCTACAACTGAATCTTTCTTGATCCATCCTATCTTATCACCTGGCAGAGCGATCTCATACCAATCATTGTTCGACCTGAGAAGTTCAACTTTAGTACCAACATGTAAAAAGAAAAGTTCTTTACTGTTCACATTCTCATCTGGAGAAGAAAGCACTGAGATTTTATCGAAATTTACAACCGCAAAGTTTTTACTGAGTTCAGAATTTATATCATAGTAGATATATCCCAGCAATAGAAATGCTATAAACACAAAAATATTTATAACATTTAACACCTTTGCAATTAAAGAATATTTGAAAAGAATTGATAACGATAATAGTATGGATATTAGAATTATACTTAAAACAAAGTATGATCTTACAGAATAAATGTTAAATAAATTTCTAATTTTTCCAACAAAATTAAAAAAAGGATCAGGCTTTTCAGCTTCTTCTTTATCAATAAGAGATAATTTTACGATCTTAAGATTATCCAGAAGATCATTATCACCAGGAATAAATTTTAATGCTCTCTCATAATTTACAATTGTATTTACCAGATCGCCGGTTTGGTAATATGAATTACCTAAGTTATAATATATTTCACCATTCTCATACCCTTCCTGCAGAATTGAAGTATAAAGAGTGATAGCTTTAGCAAAGTCACCTTTTTCATA
>JAQICF010000175.1 GCA_027858795.1 Candidatus Delongbacteria bacterium
ATGTATTACGTCGTCAGATTGATTTTTCTACGAAGTCACTTAGGTACCTAAGCTCCTTCTTGAAAATATAAATCTTCCTTGTTCTACACATTTCTTGTATTTTTATCAAGTGAAAGTATGATTTCATATTTTAATATGAACTTAAAGGCTATCGTTTAAAACGCGATGGCTTTTTTTATTTCCCGATTTTGTCACCACATGAATCTTTTAGATCGCACATTGAGCATTTGTTTACTTCTGGGTCACAATGAGGTTTTCCAGATGTGTATTTTTTAATTAAATAAATTGTTGCGATAAGAACTACTAATATTGTAAGTGTTGTCTGCCACATAGTTTATTCCTAAATTAATAATTTCCCAATGTTAAATACTAAATACGAAACTATCCAAGCAATGCCCGTTGTAAAGAACACTGAAAAAGCTGCCCACTTCCATGATCTTGTTTCCTTTTTGATGGCAATCACAGTAGCAATACAAGGTATATAAAGAAGTATAAATATCATAAATACAAAAGCCTTTAATCCACTGCTTTCATCTTGAGCAGTAAAAGTGTCCGAGTTTGTAATTTTTTCTTTCAAATTATTTCCTTCGTTGTCATTATATAAAACCCCCATAGTACTAACAACAAGTTCCTTGCCGGCAAATCCTGAAATTATTGCTACATTGCTTTTCCAATCAAAACCAATAGGCTCAAATATAGGTGAAACAAATTTGCCAAATTGCCCTATATATGAATTTTCAAGTAATATATTTTCCTGTGATACAACTAGGTTTCTATCATGTACAACTAGGTTGCTTTCGGACACTACTTCAGTTGAAATATCTCTTGGAAAGTAACTCAATGCCCAGATTACTATTGAAGCTGCAAGGATTATCCCCCCCATCTTTTTCAGATATTGCGAAGTTTTATCCCACATATGTATAATGATAGATTTCCCTGTAGGTCTTCTGTAAGGTGGAAGTTCCATAACGAATGGAGTGTCATCACCTTTGAAAAGAGTATTTCTTAATAACATTGCTGAAAATACTGCAACGACAATTCCGATCATATACATACTGAACAATATTGTTCCTTGATTACTTGGAAAAAATGCTCCAATCATTAGAATATATACAGGTAATTTGGCCCCACATGACATAAATGGGATTATTAATATTGTGACAAATCGATTTTTTTTACTGTTTATTGTACGTGTAGCCATAATAGCAGGAACGCTGCAGCCAAATCCCATTATTAAGGGAATGAATGATCTTCCATGTAATCCGATCTTATGCATAAGTTTGTCAATTATAAATACTGCTCTTGACATGTAGCCGCTGTCTTCAAAGAATGATATGAATAGAAATAAAATAAGAATATTGGGAAGGAAAACAATTACCCCACCAACTCCTCCGATAATACCATCAATCAAAAGGTCTTTAAACATTCCTTCTGCCATGTTCATTGAAAGAACATCGTTTAATTTTCCAACTAAAAATTCAAGCCATTCCATAGGGTACTGACCCAGTGAAAAAGTAGCTTTGAACATTATCCACATTAGAAGAAAGAATATTGGCAAACCCCAGAATTTATGAGTAGCAAAAGTATCAATTGCTTTTGTTTTATCGAATGTTTTTACAGGTCCAAGTTTGAAAGTTTCTCTAAGAGCTCCTGAGATAAAACCATATTTCGCATCAGTTATTATGGTGTCAGCAGGTTCTTCAAATTGAGATTCAATTTTATCATGTTCTTTTTTAACTACTTCCATTATAAGTGAGAAACAGGCTGAGTTTTCTATCAATTTTATCATTTCACTGTCATTTTCTAAAAGCTTAAGAGCAATGTATCGAGGTGAAATTTTAGATGAAATATATAGATCGTTGGTTTTGGAAAGTTCAGATCTGATTGTTTTGATAGAATTTTCTATGTCAACACCATAATTTATATGAATATGCCTGAGAACTGGATTTCTGTCCTCGTAAACATCAATGATCTCATCAGATAGCTTATCTATTCCAGTACCTTTTGAACTTATAGTAGGTATAAATGGAATTCCTAACATTTTTCCAAGCATATCATGATCAAATCTATCTTTTTTATTGGTTAGTTCATCAAACATATTCAAAGCGACTACAACTTTAATATCCATATCGATCAGTTGAGTTGTAAGATAAAGATTTCTTTCCAAGTTAGATGCATCTACCACGTTTACGACTAGATCAGGAACTTCATTTATCAAATAATTTCTTACATATCTTTCTTCAGGAGAATAAGTTGTAATAGAATAAGTGCCCGGGAGGTCAGTAATTCTAAACATGTAATCTTTATATTTTATCTCTGTAGTTTTACTGTCTACAGTTACACCTGAGTAATTTCCAACTCTTTCTCTAGCACCGGATATTCGATTGAATAGAGTTGTTTTACCACTGTTAGGATTTCCAATTAGTGCGATATTTATTATATGGCATTTTTCATATTCTGAATTTTTCGGTCCACTATCATTAGTTGAGCCGGCAAAATCATTTACTTTATGTTTGTTTTTATGGTTTTTCCCGAAAATATTAATAAGTTCTGCTTCGCTTCTTCTTAAAGAAACATTATATCCCATTATTCGATATTCAATAGGGTCTAAAAGGGGGGCATTTTTAACTACTTCAACTTCTTTTCCTGAGACAAATCCCATTTCCATAATACGCTTCCTGAAAGCTCCGATCCCTCTAACTTTTCGGATAATTCCCTTTTCCCCGGTTTCCATGCTCGATAATTTCATTTTTGGAGCCCTTAATGACATCATATCTCATTAAGAATATACAAACATATATTTATTATGTCAATAATATACGTATTTCAGCTATATATATGCTTTTTATCATTGACGTAATGATTAAATTTCTCATATTACATTGATATAAATATTAATTTATAAATCAAGGGAGAGTTTATGAGGAAGATTTTAGTGTTTATTAGCATAAAGCTAAAATATAGCTAAATAAATTTATTGTTTTCTTGAAAAAAAAACATGAGGCGTTAGTTTGAAAAGAAGTAAAGAAAGAAAGCTGAAGTAAAAGCAAAGCTCGCCTAATTTGAAGTTGTAATCTCAATGTAAAAATAGTTAACATATAATAACGTAATAGTGGAGGAAAAATGAGAAAATTATTAATCGTTCTGATGGTCATTGCTATGACTGTTTTCGCAGCGAACAATGCGATCCTTGATGCTTCTAAGATAACAGGTTACAAAATCCAGTCGGATACTGACAGTTATCTTGACATCGATTTCACCATCAAAGACATCAATATCAGTGAAGTTATTACTGAAAAAGGTGTTTTTTCATCTGTAACTATTGATAATGGTTACATAACAATGGAAGCGGGTTCACCAGCATTGCCTGCAATGCATGAAATGATAGCTATGCCTTATGGTGCAACACCTGAGGTAGAAGTAATAAGCTATGATTCAAAAATTTACAAACTTTCAGAACTTGGAATTAGCAATAAAATAATTCCGGCTCAACCAAGTTACTCAAAATCTTCAAAACCGGAAGATAGAGTGTTCGTTTATAACGAGTCTGCTTATACGGCTTCTAAATTTAATGATGATGCTATAGCAGTCGTTTCAAAGAGTGGAACAATGAGAGGAGTTGGGGTTGGTGTTTTAAAGGTATATCCTTTCAAATATAATCCAACTGCAGGAACTATTGAAGTTTACAATAATTTGAAAGTAAGAGTAAACTATGTGAATGCTGATCCTAGAGCTGAAGAGATCAAGACAGAAGCATACTCACCTTATTTCGAATCAGCTTATAGTTCTATGATCAATTACAAGCCTTCAACAGCTAAAGCTGATCTAATGAACTGGCCTGTTACTTATTTGATCGTTGCAAGTAGCGGGTTAAATGGTAATGCGGATCTTCAAAGATTTATTGACTGGAAAACTGAAAAAGGTTTTAATGTAATTGTTAATTATGTTACATCTGCGACTACTATTTTTGACAATGATGTATGGGTAGAACAACAATGGAATACACTAAACCCAAAACCATCTTTTGTGCTTTTAGTAGGTGATGAGGATGGAACTTTTGTTGTAGAAGCTCAAGATAATCCTTCTCTTGGATCTGCACAAAGTGTATCAATATCAGACCTTGTGTATGGTGTAATCGGTACAACAGGCTCATCAAACAGAATACCATCTATGTATGTTGGGCGTTTCTCAGTTAGATCTGCTGCAGAACTTACTGCTCAAGTTGACAAAACTATCTGGTATGAAAAAGAGCAATTTACAACAAGTTATAACTTGAATTATTTGACACGTCCGTTAGGAGTAGCAGGAGTTGATGCATCTTTTTCTGCATCTCATGGAGATCCGCATATTTCGTATGGCTGGACTTACTATTTTACATCAGCCAATGGAATGGCAAATAATCATTACTATCTTTCAGATACATCAGATAATTCAACAACTGAGGCAGAAATAGTTGCATTTATCTCTGCAGGAGCAAATTTCTATAATTATACAGCACACGGTATGCCAACATATTTTGCAGAACCTGAATTTACAATAACTGATATCAATGGCTTGAATAACGCTAATGAATATCCTCTAGTTGTGGGTAACTGTTGTCTTACTAATTCTTTCGGAGAAGTTGAATGTTTCGGAGAAGCATGGCTTAATGCTGCTGATGAGGGTGGAATTGGTTACATTGGAGCTTCAATGAATACTTATTGGGATGAAGATCTTGCAATGGGAGTTGGAATTGGTGATGCGTCTGTTCAAAATACGAATCCTCCAGATTTAGACATAGCCAATCCAGGTATGTATGATGGAGTAATGGAATTGGATTATTCATCTCAAGCATCAATTAAGCACGTTGGATTGATGGCTGTTGAAAATTCCGGATCAGGCTATACAGACGCATACTGGTCATCATATCACTTAATGGGTGATCCATCAGTTCAAATATTCTTCGGTATACCATCAGATGCAACAGCATCATATGATGGAGTAATGGCTCCTGGAGCTACATCATTCGCAGTTAATACTGATCCTGGTGCTTATATTGGAATGACGGACCAAAGTGGTAATCTTCATGGAGCAGCTAGGGCAGATGGTTCCGGAGTTGCAAATGTAACAATTACTCCATATACGGTTGGAGATGAAGTCAATATTGTTATAACAAATCAATTTAAGAAGCCTTATTTTGCTACTATCATGTGTACTGGATCTACTGGTGGTACATTCAGTCAGTCAACTTCAAGTTTAGGATTTGGAAGTCTTGATATTGGAGCAAGCAATACACTTCAATTTACTATATCAAATTCTCACAATGATGAATACTTAATGGGTGATATCACTACAATCGCTGGTTATATAGTTACATTAGCAGCAAAGGGTGATGTTAAGGATGTAAAAAATGTGATGAGTTATTCAGTAGGACCGAATTCCAGCAAGACATTTGATCTGAAATTCGAGCCAGCATCTGGTGGAGCTTTCAATGGAAATATCACAATTACTTCAACAGACACAAATCATGCAACTGAAACTATCGCAGTAACAGGAACATGTATCGTGCCAGATATCACAGCACCTGCAGATGTATCAGCAAGTGCAGCACCAGGCAATTCAGTAATAAAGAACTTTAATATTGCAAATGATGATGCAGGATCTCTTGATTATAATATTGCAATAAATTACACAAGTGGAAAAGATATCAAAGCTACTGGTGGTCCAGATACTTACGGATATAAGTGGAAAGATTCAGACGAAGCTGATGGCCCTGTATATAACTGGGTTGAGATTAATGGGGACGGTACTGGACTTGGTCTTGGAGATGACGGAGAAGCATCTGGATTAAATCTTGGTTTTACGTTTAACTATTATGGAATTGATTACACAACAATAGATGTTGGAGCTAATGGAGCAGCAACATTTACACCAGGCGGAGCTATTGACTGGCAAAACCCAACCATACCAAGTGCTGATGCACCTGATGCTATTTTAGCAGCTTTCTGGGATGACCTTAACCCTACAAGCGGTGGAGAAATCTACTATTACTCAGATGTAGCTAATAATAGATTTATTATCGAGTGGGACGGTGTTTATGAGTATGGTACAGGTGGATTGCCTATGACTTTCGAAATAATATTATACGAAAGTGGTAAGATAGTTTATCAGTATAAAGATATGTCAGGAGTTTTGGACGAGTGTACTATTGGTATAGAGGACCATAATGGAACAGATGGTAACCTTGTTGTAAATCTAGCACCTTATGTTAAAAACAATCTTGCAATTCAATTCCAGGCAACACCTGAATGGCTTTCACTTGATAATACATCAGGAACAATAGCTGGCAATAGTTCATTGCAAATAGCAGCAACATGTGATGCAACTGAGTTAGAATTAGGAGTTTACACAGCAGATCTTACTGTAACAACAAATGATCCAGACGAACCAACAACTATAATCCCTGTTACTTTCACAGTATCAAATATAGTTACACCAGGAATTACTGAAAATGTAGTTACAAGTATTGTAGGAACAAATTTAGTAATAGATTGGTGGGTAGCCGCAGATGCAACAAGCTATGATGTTTACTCATCGGATGATCCATACGGAACATTTACATTTGTAGCTAACGTAGCAACAAATCAATATACAGTTGCAGCAGATCAGGCTAAACTGTTCTATTACATTATATCAAAGAACTAAATGAATCAACATATTCAAACAAAAAAGCCGGCTCTTAAGTCGGCTTTTTGTTTTTTCTTTTATGATTTTCCCCATTGACAAATCAAGCCAACTCTGTTAGTTTGAAGCGGGAATAAAACAACTATGGGATACAAATGAGAAAACTAAGCTCTATCTTAATAATGATTGTATCGATACAAGTAATATTTGCATCTTTATATAATGGATTTGATGTTAAATATGATCGTATTTCATCTGATAAAATGCAGCTGAAATTTACTGTGGGATCGTATAATATTGAAACTACAGAAAAAAATGGTCAAAATTACACCGTTATCAATTTTGATGGTAAAGTTGTAACAAATGATAAAGGATTTGCAGAGCTACCTTATATAAGCAGGGCTATTAATATAGAAGATATCAGAAATATTTCAATAAAAGTAAATCAAAGTGAATATGAGGAGATTACTTTAGATCATCCCTTGTTACCTTCTAGAGGAGTTCTATCAAGGAGTCAGGATATATCAATAATTCCTTACGAGATCGATAAAAGATCAATTAAAGATGAATGGTACCCAGGTGAAGTTTCTTATAATTCAGATCCATTCATCATAAGGAATGTAAGAGGTTCGAGCATTGTCGTTCAACCATTCCAATATAATTCAGCAACTAATACTTTGAGGGTTTATAAAAATGTAACAGTAGATATCGTATACAATGATGATAAACCGATTAATCCATTGAAGAGGATGTCTAGTCAAGTTGAACCTGAAATGAGCTCGATCTATAGCTCTCTGTTCATAAATTACAACGAAACAAAAACTCTTGAGATTGGAGATGAAGGAGAGATATTAATTATTCACACTGATCAGAATGGCGGATTGCCAGCTTTGGAGCCATATATACAGTGGAAGCGTGAGAAAGGTTTCATTGTAAATACAATGGAAGTTACAAACGGCACAGACCTTTCTGCAGCTCAAACAGTGAAGGATGCTTATGATGCAAATTCAAGTATTCTTTATGTTCAACTTGTTGGTGACTGGGCTAACTTAAAATCTAAGTTTGAAGATTATCCAATTACTTCATCAGATGGATCTGAAGATCCTGTGCTTGGGCATGTTGTTGGCAGAGATAATTATCAGGATGTAATTATCGGCAGATTCTCTGTTCAAAGTGAATCTCAGTTGTTGACACAAATAAATAAAGCAATTAATTACGAAAAAAATCCAGAAATAGGTGGTGAATGGTATAAGAAAGGGTTGGTTCTAGCTTCAAATGAAGGTGCAGGAATGGGTGACGATGGAGAAAGTGATGAACAACACAACGAGATCATTAAGGATAATAAACTATTAGCTTCCACCTATGACGATGTTAATACATGCTATCAATCCGCTGGAGATAACGTTAGTAATATTTCAGGTTATGCTAATGCGGGATTATCAACTATGACATATACAGGTCATGGTTATTATCAGTCGTGGTCTAATCCGGGTATAAATAATTCAGGTGTCAGTAATTTAAGAAATGGTAGTAAGCTACCATTTGTGATCTCAGTAGCCTGTTTAGTTGGACACTTATCATACGGAGCTGATTGCTTTGCTGAAGCATGGTTGAAAAATGAAAATGGTGGAGCGGTTGTAGGATGGTTTTCCACAATAAGTCAACCATGGTTACCACCTATGAGAGGGCAGGATTATTTTTATGATCTTTTGATCGGGGGTTATGATTATACATCTAATCCAGGTTCAGGCACAATAACTACCGAGCAGAGAACAACATTCGGAGGACTAACAGTAAATGCTGCACATTTGACTTTAGCAGAAGCTCCTTTGGATGATTCTACTCTTGCAACAATTGAAACATGGACTATTTTTGGAGATGCTTCTTTACAGCTCAGGACAGATACTCCAAAACCGATAATTAATACAAATTCAATTTTGTTGACTGAAAATTATTCAACAAGAATATTAGTGGTGGATGAACCTGTAGAAGGAGCGAGGGTTACTTTATATCAGAATGGTTTGAATTTTACGGGATTGACAAATTCAGAAGGAAATGTAAGTATCGATCACACATTTACTGAAGGGAATGTAACCATAACGGTATCAGGTTTTAATCTTGAAACTATACAGAACATTGTTCCTGTTGTCATTTTGGATGGACCTTATATAAAAGTTAACAATTATTCTATAAGTTCAAATTGTTTTGGAGAAACAGCGTACGGGCAATTCGAACTAAAAAATATTGGAATACAGAATAGTAATTATGTGAATCTAAACGTAACAACAGAAAGCTCTTATGTAACTTTCTCAGATGAAGTTGAAAATTACGGGAATATATCAATTGGTGACTCAGTGGTAATTTCGGATTGTATTAGCTTTCAGATCGACAGCAATACTCCTGATCAGGAAAGAATAGAATTTATTACACAAATAACCGATAACTTTACAAAGAGATCATATAATTCAAAATTCTATATGACCATAAATTCTCCTATTATTGACATTAATCATGACCTTGGAGCTGATTATTTAAATCCGGGAGACTCAAAAGACATAAGCTTCAGGATCGAGAACAGCGGAAAAGCGGACTTAAGCAATTTCACAGTTGAGCTGAATCAAATAACTGATTATCCGGTTAATCTTCAATCACCTTCTGTCGTTGAAGTATTAAATTCAGAAAGTTACACGGACCTAATTTTTAACTGCAGTTTTGATCCTTCTGTACCTCTTTCATCATCAGTGGAACTTGTTCTGATCCTTGATAATGGGAACGGATTTCAAACTGAATATGAGTTTGCTATACCAGTGGGACTAACTGAGACTTTTGAGTCAGGTGATTTTTCAAATAATGACTGGATAATGTCGGGTACAGACTGGGTCACAGATGATACAGAAGTTTATAATGGAAATTACTCTTCAAAGTCAGGCTTGATCTCTCATAGTCAAAAATCCAAAATGTCGGTAGAATACAATTTTGGCGAAAGCGGTAGTATAAGCTTCTACAGAAAAGTGTCTTCAGAAATAAATTATGATTATTTATATTTTTATATTGATAGCAATGAAAAAGCTAAGTGGAGTGGAGATAAAGGATGGGAACAGATTAGTTATGCTGTTCCTCCTGGAATTCATGAACTATCATGGTCTTATGAAAAAGACCCAACAACGACTAAATTGGAAGATTGTGCATGGGTTGACAATATTCTAGCCAGTGGTCTGGTAACAGGAATTGAAAGCTCATTTGAAAATTCTCCAAAGACAACAATACTATACAAGAATTATCCTAATCCTTTCAATCCTTCAACAGAGATTAAGTTTTATATTTCATCAAACAATGATGTGAAGTTGTCTGTTTTTAATTCAAATGGACAATTGGTTAGGGAACTTCTCAATGACAAGCTTAACAAGGGAATGCATCTACTTAAGTTTAATGCCGAGAATCTAAACAGTGGTGTTTACTATTATATTCTTGAAACAGAGAATTCCAAGTTAAGTGAAAAAATGTTATTGATAAAATAAAAAAAGGGCTTTAAACCCTTTTTCCTATATCTCTACGACTGAATCTTTCTTTATCCAGCCAATTTTATCTCCAGGAAGACCGATCTCATACCAATCGTTATTTGAGCGGAGAAGTTCAACTTTAGTACCAATATGTAAAAAGAAAAGCTCTTTACTGTTCACATTCTCATCAGGAGAAGAAAGTACTGATATCTTATCAAAGTTCACTACAGCAAACTTTTTACTCAATTCAGAACTGATATCATAGTAAAAATATCCTAAGAATAAGAATACTACTAATACAAAGATATTTATAATATTTAAAATTTTTGCAATTACAGAATATTTGAAAAGAATGGACAATGAAATTAATATCGACATCAGTATCAAAGTTACAATAAAGTATGATCTAACAGAGTAAATGTTAAACAAATTTCTCAGCTTATTCAGAAAATTAAAAAATGGTTCCGGTTTTTCGGCTTCTTCTTTATCGATAAGAGATAATTTAACGATCTTAAGATTATCCAAAAGATCATTATCACTAGGAATAAATTGTAAAGCTCTTTCATAATTTACAATTGTATTTACTAGATCGCCGGTTTGGTAATATGAATTACCTAAGTTATAATATATTTCACCATTCTCATACCCTTCCTGCAGAATTGAAGTATAAAGAGTGATAGCTTTAGCAAAGTCACCTTTTTCATA
>JAQICF010000179.1 GCA_027858795.1 Candidatus Delongbacteria bacterium
GCATAAAATAGATTTTCTCTATTAACTAGCTTTAGAAATTTTGTTAATAAAGAAATGATTTCATCAACTAAGTTAAATTCACAAAGAGCATCAAAGTATTTATAAATGTTTTGTGTAGAATTTATCAAGTCTGAAAAGATGTCAAACATAAATAAAAACTTATTATTTTTTGATTCTTTAACTATAAAGCCATCATATTTTGTTTTGAATTCATTAAATATATCGAGCGAAAATTTATGAATTTGCTTTTCATTGCTTTGAGATAATATATCAAGAAAATCTGAATTGGAGTCTTGAATTATAGTATACATGTTTAATTTCTTTATTCCATTCAATATTTCTGAAAGGAATTTTGAAGCTTCATTGTTTTGAATATATTTTATTTCATAACCTGATTTTTCATATGTTTCTTTCAATTCAAAAAAAAGCTTTGTTTCGTCACATTTAGAAGGGAACGTTCGATATTGCCAATATAAGGGATAAGTATATGGTTTCCTTTTGATAAGATGTTCCATTATACCCTTATCTCTACCAGCATATCCAATTACAATTAAACCATGTCTGTCAATGATGTATTGGAAATCTTCAGAGATTAAAGGGTCTAGTTTATCAAGCTCATTAATTGTATTCTTGATTTTACCAATTTTAAAATCACCATGTAACTTATAAATTCTACATTTTTTCACTTTATCCCAAGAAACAGTTTTTTCTAAAATCTCGTCAGAAAAAATCACATCATAATCAATTGACAATTCATCAAGTGATTTTTCAATTAAATCATCGAAATTAGTTGTAAATATGAACTTAATTAAGTTTTGTGAAACCATTTCAGCTAAGTGTCTGTGAGCTTGACCTGGCTTTGCATTTTCAAAATATTTTTTTAAGTATTCTCTGCGGGATATTTCTCCACTTTGAGAATACTCTAAAATTTCGGAATATCCCATTTTATTAAAATCATCATCATTTTTATACCAATCTTCAATTGCTTCATAGCTAACAACAGGATTTGTGTCTTTTTCATGTTTCATGATATAAATTGGTTTGAGTGTATCTATCAAAATATCCCAACCAGTAGGTAAGTCTGCATCTTTTGAAAATCCAGCACCTACAAAAACTGCATAATCCCGATTTTGTGTAGCTAAATTAGCAACTAAAGGTAAGAATTCATTTAAACTCATTATATTTACTCCATTTTATCCCTTTTGAAATTATATCATAGCTAACAGTTTAACATTTTTTATACCTAATAAGCTTCAAATGTACTATTGGCAAGTTTAATCTTATAATCTATATAGTTTTAGAAACCCCCAAGAATGTCAGACAACGGTCATGGCAAAAAGCGTTAAGCCAAGACAAGTAGGGTATTCAAGTCATTTTGCCAATGTTAGCTGTTGATGCGATTTTCACTCAGATGCAAATTTAACCTATTTCTTCATATCTGCCTTTTCTTTCATGTAGATATTTCTCATTTTAAAAACAATGTAACGGTAATCTTCAAACTGTTTAGGAGTTTTACTTGGAGTATAGCCTTTTAATATCTCCTCACTAACAGCCAAAGCAATGGGATAATAATATTCAAAAAGGAGATTAATTGATTTATTTTTTATATAGTTCGAAGCATAGCTCATTCCACGAAAGTGTGAAGGAATCCCATCAAGAATCCAATCACTTTCATCTGTTCCTTTTGTGTAGTATAATAGAACATCTTTAAGATTGTTATTTTTTTTGTTTATATCAATTGTCAGCAAAGTCTGAATAGCTTCTAATTTTACTAAAGGCTCATTATTATCTATCAAATCATGCAAAGAAGTTATTATTAGTTCTTTGAAATTGTTAAAAATTATAACATCTTCATTTTTCACAGGAGATTCTCCAACTTGTTTTAGCATTTCAATACTATTTCTTGAAGCCTCTATATAACTCTTCCAATACCTTAAAATATATAAGGCTTCAATAAGTGCCTTTGGAGAAGAATTTTCATAAGAAATAACTTTATTAGCATATTCAATTGCTTCGCCATCACCAGTAATATTACCATCAAGTAATTGCAAATTAAAAGCTGATTTCTCATCAATTATTCCTTTATTTTCAATAAGACTATCAATTTCATTAAAGAGTCTTGCTTTTGCACCTAAATACCAATCCGATGCTTCTTTTGAGATTGTATTTTCAGTGTGTTTTTGGGAGAAAACTAACAATTGTGTTAATAAAATAAATACTAAGAATGACTTAAAAATAAAAAAATAGTGACTGACTTTTAATATTTCACTTTTTGCATTATTCATTGTTATCACCTATACAGGTTAAATTTGCTCTCTATTTTAAATCGCATTTTCAGCTAACGGTCATGGCAAAAAGCGTTAAGCCAAGACAAATAGGGTATTCAAGTCATTTTGCCAATGTTATCTTTTGTAGTATGCCATTCTTTATTTAAACTCATAAATATCTATATAAGAACCACGTGCATATTGGACTATTTTGTTTCCATTCAATTTAAATCCGTAAATATTGCTATAGTATAATTTAAGTTTTATTCTATTAATGAAAATACCATCTTTAAATATATCAAAATACATACATCCTTCTTCTTCTTTAGTATCTCTGTTATTAGAATTCACCCATAAACGATCATAGCTATCATAAAATATCTGGTTAATAGATTCTTTAAATTTAGAAGTACCTGATTGGATTTTTACCGTTTTGCCATCATAAACCCCATAATGGTCTTTAACTTCATCATTATTCTTAACCTTAATATGATTTTTCCTAATCTTATATTTTAATTTACCAGTTTTTGAATCATAGCAATTAATTTTATAATCATTAAAGCTATTATCAACTACAAAGAATACTTTTTCATCACCTGCATATATGAAAACATTTACGTTAGCAGTCCAATCACTTCTTAATTTTTTATATTCTTATTCAAATAAACTTTTTTTAATTTCAAAAGTTTTACTGTCGAACATAACAATTCTGTCAATATTTCTTTCTTTTTCATAACTATACCTTGTGCTGTAACCAAGTAGATATTTATCATATGCACAAATTATATCTTTTGGATAATTTAAAGAGTTCTCTATATGGATATCATTAATAAATTTCCCATCATTATCAAATTTAATGATTTTTCTACTGACACTATTAGATACATAAATTGTATCATTTAGCATAAAAAAGTTAAAAGGAACTTGAAATTCTCCAGGTCCATACCCATTACGTGACCACTTATTTATGAAACGACCATTTTTATTGAATTTCCACATTCGATTATGATCGAGTATTGTAATATCTCCTTTTGCATCAAAATCATAGTCGTAAACAGCAATACCATTTACTCCTAGAGTATCAAGATAGTCAGGTGAGATCTCCCCTATCTTTTTCAACTCGATCTTAAAATTCGGATCAGCAGGTTTTTTATTATAGAAAGTTTTAACACCTTTACTGTCGGTTTTCACCTTGTAAGTTTTATCACCTGCGTGTAAATTGGATAAGATGGATATGGTTAGAACTATTATTGAAATAAATTTCATACTTTTCCAAGAGTTTTAAAATAATGGCAAACTATGTAAGATAACGGTCATGGCAAAAACCAGTGGTGATAAACCAAGTAAACTCTCCAAGTAACCATTGATATTTTGCCAATGTTGTGGGCTGTTTATGATTGTTCACAGATTCCTTCTTTTTGACGCAACCGGTGTTTTTTAAATATACTAAAATTTACTAACTTCTACAAAACATTTTCATTGCATTTTTAAATTATGAGTCTACTCGTTATATTTTGAAATATCTTATATTGCTTTACTTGTAACTGAAAAATCATTATATTATGATCATGAAGTTTGAATGGGATATAAAGAAAGAACGAAAGAATATTCAAAAACACGGAGTGACATTTGAAGATGCATCCTATGTGTTCACAGATCCTTTTGCACTGAGTATTTATGATTTATCACATTCTGAAAATGAAGACAGATGGATATTGTTAGGGAAATCAACTAATGAAATGTACATTGTTGTTATTCATACATTCAAAGATGAAGACGGAATTGAATCAGTAAGAATAATAAGTGCAAGAAAAGCGACAAAAAATGAAAGATTAACTTATGATAAAAGGCGGATATGATGAAAAAAGAATATGATTTTTCCAAAGCCGAACAGGGGAAATTTCACAGACCTGTAAATGAATTGGACATTCCTGTATACCTTGACAAGGAAATCATTGAATATTTTATGAATGTAAAAAAAAGTAAGAATAGAAATTTTTCCCTGAGTGAAATTATAAATACACTTTTAAGAAAAGATATTGAAATATCCAAAGAATTGCAGGAATAAAATTTCGAAAAACTTTTATCTCTAGTATCCTTTAAATGGCTGAATTGCTTTAAATCCGCTAAAACATTTTACATATAGATTACCCTACCTTTTACTAAAACACCGGTTAACAATCATTAATTGCCCATAACGGTTATGGCAAAAAGTGTAAATCAAGTCAACTCGGGAGTCCAAGTCATTTTGCCAATGTTGTAGGCTGAAGTCAATTTGCCCTCTAATCTGCCAAGTCGTATTCTATGAGTGTCCTTTCACCTTTAAATGTAAAAGTCCCCATTGGTGTTCCAAATTCATCAACTACTGTACCTGGTGCATCTTCCCAAGTTCTTTTAACCATTCCAATTTCTGAGATATGATCATAGTAAATATAGCCATCAAATAGTGAATCGTAGTATACATATTCCACCTTCCAGCAGTCGAATTCTCCTGCTTGCGTTTCCAGCTTTTCTAAATCGGATACTTTTTTAGTCATTCTCCAAGGTTCTGATTGCCTTAAAACCCATTCCTTTCCCAAATGGAAAGGATATTTATAAACTGTAAATGGATCATAAAGAATACTATCCTCTTTTACGAGTGTATGATTTAAAAAACCTTGATTGATCCATCTTACAATATCTTTTGGGTTTTGAAATCTTTTTCCAGCAAAGATATAATTATTTTTAGATATTTTTGGACTAACTCCAGTTCCTGCATTATAATACCCATAGCAAATCAGACTATCACCTGAAATGTTATAGAAGAAATTGCTAAAACCTTGCTGAATTCCTTCTCCATCGGTTGAATAGAAATTATATACTGGAATACTGTCTTGAAAGATTTTTTCATAAGAAATAATGTCAAGTGTTTCTGGATAGTAATAGGTTCTATCTGTATAGCCGTTTGATTCAGCGATCGAATCGTAATCAAAGACTACGATATAATCGTACTTCCAGCTGTTACCGACTTTTAAAGGAAATTGAAAATCCATGTCATTTGAAGGATCATCGTCTTTATCACAGCTCAGTAGAAATGCAATGCAAATGATTGACAGCACAATAAATCTTACTTTTACATTTAATCGGTTTTTCATCTTTTTCTCCTTATTTTATCCTAAATTGACTTTTGCCTACAACGGATATGGCAAAAAGCAGTGGTGATAAGCTAATAAAACTCTCCAAGTAACCATTGATATTTTGCCAATGTTGTCTGTCTGTAGTAGTTTTATATCTCGGTAATGTCTATGTCAATCTAAATGGTTTGTTTTAATCAATAATCTTAACATTGGCACATTATTTTAAAAGTAACATTCTTCTAGTTTCTATCGTTTCGTCTCTTGATAGCTTATAAAAGTAAACTCCAGAATTTAATCCTGAAGCATCAAAGTTGATAGAATGGTTACCTTTTTCTTTTTTACCTTCAAATAATACCTGAACCAACTCGCCTTTCGAATTAAAAACTGATAAATTAACATCTTGTTTCTGATTTAATGAAAAACTGATTTCAGTAGTAGGATTAAACGGATTAGGGTAGTTTTGATATAGCAATGAAGTAACGGGTAAAGTGTTTTGTTCTTCTATTCCTGTAAGTCCTTGCCACTTGAAATAAGGATAAGCATCGTTGTTATTAAAACTACCTTCCCAAACATCTGTAAAATCCCAGTTAGGATATGCAGTTGAAGGATTGAACCAGTATGTCAATTCATCAGTGGTTCGACCCGTACCACCTTCAGAAGTTGATAATCCTGATGATTCGGTATCCCAATAGCAGTTTGTAATATTTCCATCATCATTATATCCAGAAAATCCACCAGGTGTGTCAGATGTGGATTCTGCAGTTCCAGTTGAATAACAATTAGAAATGTCAGAATAATTACAACTTCCTGTGAATCCTCCTACTCTACCATTCCCACTTGCAGTTCCTCTAGCATAACAATTGATAACATTACTGTGCAAAGTTTGGTTAAAATAATCACCTGCAAGATTTCCAATAAAACCTCCAATATCCAAATCACCAGTTGCAGAACCTAAAGAATAGCATTCTTCTATAATCGCAGGATAAAGAATATTACCAACAAATCCACCTGCAGACGAATTTGTAGTTGTAACATCACCTATTGCGTAACAATTTGAGATTTTCTCGCCTATATATTGCCCAACAAAACCCCCACAGCCCCAACCAGTTGAAGTAACTGAACCTTCTGAATAGCAATTGTTAATCACAGTTGTACTATCTCCGATGCATCTACCGATAAAACCACCTGAAAAAGCGTAACTGTTGATACTACCCGTTGAATAACAATTGAGAATTTCACTTGAAGCATTATTTCCAATAAATCCTCCAACGCGTTCGCTACCTTGTACTGCACCTGTTGCAAATGAATCATAGATTTTAAATTTATTATGACCAATTAGCCCACCAACATAGTCATATGTACCTGTCATATTCCCTGTTGATGAGCAATTTGATACGATACCAGTATCGTTACCAGTAGTACAGCAACCGATTATACCTCCAACGAACTCTTGTGCATTAACGACACCTTCATTATGACAATTATATAATTCTGTACCACTGTATGCTTCACCAATAATCCCACCAGCTCTATAAATATCACCGGTAATATCTACATCTGTTGTACAATTTTCAAAAATAGTTATAATTGATCTCGATACAAGACCACCACAATTAATACCAGATTCAGCTTCTGATGTTATTGTACCACTGGTTGAAATATTACTAATTGAAGAACTGTCAGCTAATCCACATAATACACCAGTGTTTGCTGATCTGATAAATACATTACTTAAATTTAAACTATCAATTGTTGCGTTTTCTATAGCTCTAAAGAGACCTTGAAAACTTACAAAACGATTAATTTTTAAATTGTTTATCGAATTGCTTTGCCCATTGAAAGTTCCTGTAAAAGGATCTGCTTCTGTGCCGATTGGAATCCATAACTCACCACCATTGTACCCAGGATTACCTTCCGAAAGATATAGAGCAAGATCAATCTCAGGAACTCCAATTATAAAATTTGCATCTAGATAATCCCTTACATTGTCTAGATCTTCAGCTGTATTGACTAGGTAAGGATCATTCAATGTTCCACTACCACCTGAAAATTGCGAAAAACCAACAGATAGAAAAGTAACAAATACTAACAAAAACACTTTCTTTGATAAATTCATAAAAATCTCCACAAGTTTAAATTAGTTATATTGTATAATAATGTGCCAATGTCATAAAACAAACCTTTTTTTGAGCGAGAATAATAAACTACTATTGCAGACAACGGTCATGGCAAAAAGCGATAGTCAAGTCAAGTCGGGGATTCTAGTCATTTTGCCAATGTTAGGGGTCTGTAGTAGTTTTTATCGCTCTCATCGGTACTTACCGCACATTGGTTTGTTTTAATCTGTAATCTTCAAATTGGCACATTTTACTTTATCATTACCATTTTTTTTGTGTCCTGAATTCTACCATCTACTTTAAGCGAATAATAATAAATACCACTGTTGAGAGCTGAAGCATCAAAGAAAATTGAGTGTCTACCTTTATTTTTCATTCCATTAAAGATTGTATTTACCAACTGACCTTTAATGTTATAAACGATCAATTTGATTTTTGTGTTATCTTCTGGAATAGAAAAGTTTATAGTCGTATATGGATTGAATGGATTAGGGTAATTTTGTTCGAGTATATAATCCTTAACTATTACGGGATCTTCATCAACATCATCTTCACAAAGTCCTTTTATGCAAAAATTCGCAGTACGAGGACTATGAATATAAGTATTATAATAAAGGTCTAGCCACTCACCGTTTTCTTTATAATAGCTCTCACCAGGGGAAGCCGCTGATTGATAATATGCCGGAAGTCCATAATAAACTTCATACCAAGTCATACTCTGGCTTTGATCAATCGGATGCCCTCCGTCTGATAAGTTAACACAAATATAAAAATCATCTGAATATGGAATATTTACTGCTGAGGGTAAGTCTATTGTATGAAATCCTTTATAATCTATATGACCTGAAGTTGTTGTCAGATTGTTTTGAAGTTCAAATCCGTTAAAATCATCATATACTTTTACAACATAATCTACATTATCCTTAGCTGTGAAAAAACTAACTGCAACCAGATTTTCTTCTTTTTTAGCGACATATGAATTAAATGCTTCAGATATATTTGTCAAAATATTATTGTCTCTCCAGCCATGGAAATCATCTCTCCAACCATGATAATCATAATAATAAATATTGTCATATGTCAATGGTACAACATTTTGAAAAGATGCTGCGTATTGCTCATTGTGTGTAAAAAGCTTATCGTAATAAGAAATCCAGAAAAAACCATTATCAGCCCAAGATTCACCGAAACTGTTTTTACATAACCATGCTCCTGTACCTTCTGGTGCCTGAGTATTTAGGTTGTCATCCCAACCAACTATTATTACATCGTGATTTAGAGAATTTGAATCTGTTGGGGGTTGATAGGAGATGTATGACTGAAAAAAAGATGGATTATTGTAATAAGAAGAAACCATTCCACCATATTCCATTAGTTTACATTTTATCAATTCAATTCCATGCAAGCTGTGATCCATGTTATAATATTCCATATTTTTAACATAATAATGGTGATAATTTTCTGAAAACCTATCTGAAATTGAATAGTATTCGGGTGTATCAATTTCTCTGATAAAACCTTCACCCCTTGACATATAAGCAGTAGCTACTAAATAATCGCAACCTTTATTATAAGCGATTTCATCTCCTGTAGTGAGATTACAATCGGCATTGAAGAAATCATTAAAACCATTCCATCTGTCTAAATGTGACTCAGAGAGATCAGGTTCACCACTTTCACCTGATAAAGTCCAATTTCCGCTTATTAACAAGTTCGTTTCTAGTGCAGCTACAGTGGCAAATGCCCAACATGAACCACCGTATTGTTGTTTTACTGAAGATACACAATTGTAACCTAATGAAGTTCTTAAGTCAAAACTATCAGGTAATTCATTTATCCAGCTCATTCCATATATGCTGCTATTTAAAACGTTCCCATGCTCATCTTGTGCTTCAAATTTCACTTTGCCATTTGTAACTTCATATTCTGCTGGGATTGTACCAAAATAAGTATATGGGTCATATTTTGATTGAGTTAGGTCAAACTCATATTGTGTAACAAAGTTATCCTTACTAAAATAACCAGTACATGACACAACTGAACTATGATCAGCTAACAGAACATTTAAGTTGGCATTATTATTTACTTGGGCAGTATTACCTTTTATTTCTTCGATAACAGGAGGATAATTATCATCAATAAAATCAATATGATAATTCTCTGAACTCAATGTGTTACCCAATAGATCTGTTACTGTAAAGTAAATATAACCTGAAACAGCATTTACTTCGGCAGGTATCGCTGCCTGCCAATCTTCAGTATCCTTGGATTTAATAAAATTGATGTTAATTACATTAGTGCCACCATCGAAACTGTAATGACCTTCTGCAGATGAAATACCACTATAATCGTATAACCCAAGTATTAAAGGCATAATATTACCTGAAAAGCTTCCAATTATTGGAAAAATAGAAGTATTCCCGATAAGTTTAGTAATTTCCGGTATATTATTATCAACATATACATCAACATCATCAACAAACCACTGATCACTGTAGTCACCAGCATAATGCCATCCAATCTGGATATCCTGACCTGAGAATCCTTGAATAAGACAAGGTACTTTATTAAATTCTTCTTTGGGAATAGTTGAGGATATTTGATTCCATGTTGTACCTCCATCATTAGAAATACAGACTTCATGTGAGCCTATATACTCAACAAACCTGCTTCGCTCATAAAAGGTTAAAATAATCAAACTGTCCGATGGCAAAGTGATGATCGGTGAAATCAGCCAGTCATCCTGAGATCCTTGGTCATCTAAATGCCCTATAAGGTTATCTCCTGAATTAGACGGGTAAAGAATGTTATCTTCAATATAAATCCAACCTGCGCCTGTTGTTTGTAAACTCCAACCTTCTGTAAATGGATCTGTTTCGAAACTAATACTATATATTGAAACTTGTGAAAAAGAGTTAATAAAAATTACTAACAGAATTGATACATATTTAAACTTAAAAACATTCATAACTTAAAATAAAAACATAATTTAGAAAATCCTAACATATTATTAAATGTGCCAATGTCATAAAACAAACCTTTTTTTGAGCGAGAACCAAAAACTACTATTGCACCTAACGGTCATGGCAAAAAGCAGTGGTGTCATAACGAGTTAAATGTCCAAGTAACCATTGATATTTTGCCAATGTTGTCTGTCTGTAGTAGTTTTTTTGTCCCGGTAATGTCTATGACTAACTAAATGGTTTGTTTTAATCAAAATTCTTAACATTGGCACATTATCTCAAGTATAACATCTTTTTAGTTAGAGTTTTGTCATCAGAAGTTAAATTATAGAAATAAACTCCTGAGTTAAGGTTTGAAGCATCAAAGTTAATAGAGTGATTTCCTTTGTCTTTTATACCTTTGAAAAGAGTCTGAATCAACTCACCTTTTGAGTTGAAAATTGATAAGTTTATATTACACTGGTCGTTTAAATTAAATCGAATTGTTGTAGTTGGATTGAACGGATTAGGATAGTTTTGAGCAAGTTCTGCAGACAAAGGGAGAGCAGTTTTCTGGTTTTCAATTCCGACTATGTTACCGATATAAAAAATTGGAGGACCGGAATACCAGAGATTTACATAGTGCCTTTTCCAGATGTTCTCAAAATCCCATCCAACATATGTACTGTCATTATCACCATATTCTGTACCCATTTCATCAGAAGTTCGACCTTCAGCAAATCCATCAGTTAAGTCATCACGAATCATCCAATATGAATGAAGAACTGATGTTGAATCACCTGTTCCAATAAAACCACCGATACTTCCAATACCTTCCACATCTCCTGATGAATAGCAATTAAGGATATCTGTGTTAGTAGAGTTACCGATAAATCCACCAACATAACTATTACCTACTACAGGTGCCCACGAAAAACAATTATCAATTGTTGATGAGCAGAATCCAATCAGTCCTCCAATATTATCAAGTCCGGAAATTCGACTGTCAATATAATTGTATTCTCCTAAACAGCAAATAGATATTGAGTCATTCTCTGATTTACCAATTAGCCCTCCGATGTTATTTCCTGTTGCTGAAATGCTGTAATCCGTAACAACGCATTTTGATATCTTTGAATTTGTACTTTTACCTACTAAAGCACCACAATATCCTTGACCGATAATATGTGCGCCAGTTAGTTGTATGTTCATTAATGTTGCATTTTCAATAACACCAAATAATCCTAAGTTATTTGAAAGAGAATCAATAATATTCATACCCCAAATATCATATCCATTACTTCCGACTCCAAAGCTACCCATGAAAGGCAACGAGTCGGTGCCGATAGGAGTCCAAAGTGAATCTCCATAGCTCCAAAGTGGAATAGGGTAAACTTGTTTAAAATACTTATCTGAATGATCAGGACCACAAAAATACCTGATACTATCAAGATTACTTGCAGTTCTTATCAACCACGGGTCATCTTCTGTACCTGAACCACCTGCGAATTGTGAGAAAACGATTAATTGTAAAGAAATAATCATTAATGAAATCAATCTTTTCATAGCAAACCTCATAAGTTGTTAATAAATTCTTTAAAGTATTATAATGTGCCAATGTCATAAAACAAACCATTTTTTGAGCGAAAATTAAACTACTATTGCAGACAACGGTCATGGCAAAAACCAGTGGTGATAAGCTTAGAAAACCCTCCAAGTAACCATTGATGTTTTGCCAATGTTGTGAGCTGTTCAAACCAAACTCTAAGATTAACATTCTTTAATTAATTTCACAAATTTGGATTTGCCAAACTGTAATACTCTTTCAGACTGAAAATCAATATTTAAATTAGTATCGGTAACTATATTATTATCAAGTTTTACACCGTTACCGATAATCATTCTTCTAGCTTCTCCATTTGAATTGGCAAATCCAGCCAGTTTAAGAGCGTCGATGATCCTGATTGCACCATCCTGAACATGCTCACTTGGTACAATTACTTCTAGTATGTTTTCGGGGATAGCACCTTTGGCTACTTCAGAATACCTTTTTACTGATTGTTCAATAACTTCCTCAGAGTGATACATTCGAATTATTTCTTTACCGTATTCTGCGTGAGCAGTTCTGATATCATCATTGATCCACTCTTGGTACCGCTCAGTTGGAATATCTGTAGTTAACCTAAAGTAGTCTTCCATGAGTACGTCTGGAATCTTCATAGCTTTTTCGAACATTTTTTCAGGTGATTCATCTAAACCGATATAATTATCTAAAGATTTACTCATTTTCTCAACACCGTCAAGTCCTACGAGCAGAGGAAATGTAATAACTTCTTGTTGTTTCTGATCATAATCTTTTTGAAGTTCTCTGCCAACAAGAAGATTGAAAGTTTGATCAGTACCACCTATTTCAACATCTGCACCTAGTGCTACTGAATCATAACCTTGCATCAGAGGGTAAATCAATTCATGCATTCCTATGGGTTGATTACCTTCATATCTATTTTTAAAATCATCTCTTTGAAGTATTTGAGAGACAGTGTATTTACTCGTAAGTTTCAATACTTCTTCAAAAGTGAGTTTGGATAACCATTTTGAATTATATTCTATCCTTGTTTTATCTTTATCTAATATTTTTGTTGCTTGCTCAAAATATGTTTCACCAGCTTTTCTGGTTTCTTCAAAGGTCAAAGCTGGTCTTGTTTTACTTTTACCTGAAGGATCACCAATCATTGCGGTATAATCCCCAACAATAAATATTACTTCATGCCCCATTTTCTGAAATATTCTTAATGCTCTAAGAACTACAGAATGCCCAAGGTGCAAATCAGGTCTACTAGGATCAGCTCCTAATTTGATTTTAAGTTTCTTTCCGCTGTTCAGTCTTTCAATGAGACCTTCCTTTGAAAATATTTGAACTGCTTTTCTTAAGATTAGGTCTAAATCTTTTGACATTACTTATTACTCCTTAAATTGTTTAGTTTGGTTTGAATTGCTCACAACGGTCATGGCAAAAAGCGGTGGGTATAAACTAAGAAAACTCTCCAAGTAACCCATTGCTGTTTTGCCAATGTTGTGGGTCTGTAGTGATTATCTTTCTATGGGTTATTGAGCTTATCTTTTATCTGCCCTCGAAGTTTTAAGGGCAAAACGACTTTCTATATTTAATATCTTTCTGCAATTCTTTCTTAACTTCCTTAGGACTTTTGTCTAAAATCCATAGATTTAGTCTTAGATTTGGGATATTCTTTCT
>JAQICF010000227.1 GCA_027858795.1 Candidatus Delongbacteria bacterium
TCCATACACTATGATTGATTTGATTTCTGAATTAATTGATGAAGAAAATTTTAATATTATTTCTGAAAAATACAATGAGAAAGTTTTTGATGAAGGGTATATTAAACTTATTTATAATAATCTGGTCAGGATTGATGCTTCTTTATCAGAGGAATTTAAAATATTTATAAAAAAAGAATTATCAATTGATCTTGTTAAACCTATCATTATTGATAGAGAAGAAATCAACAGGCAAAAAAAACAAGGTGAATTTGATTTGCTTTTTGATAAGCAAAAACTAAAAAGATTATGTTTAAACGTTTTCGATAAGTTTACTAAAGATGATATTCTAAAAAAAGATTTATTTGATTTAAAAAAAGAACATTGGAAATTTGAGGGATTTGATGAAGCTATTTCTGATGCTGTCATTAATTGTTTGAGTTGGGTTGCAGACACAAATGGCAAGATTAATAAATATATTTTTAAGGATTCATTTGAAAATCATATCGAGTCTTATTTGATAAATGAAATATATAATGAAATCCATAGTTTTAAAGAAGTAGTGATAAGCGAAGAGCAGAAAAACTATATTTATATGTGGTGTTGTAATCATTTTGAAAAGGTTGAATTTACAACTGCGATATCCCGTTCTTTAAGAAATGATCAATTACAATACACAGTAGTTGCTGTCCATATGTGGTTTTTTTATAAAAAATTTGAATTTAAATTTCCTCAGAATATCTTACTTGACATGCTATCTTTTGATTATTTTATTGGTAATGGTTGGAGTGGAGTGGATGATATTATTAAAAAATTGCCAAAAGCTGATGTGCAGCAAAGAATTTTAGATAATCTAAAACGAGGAATCCTTGATTATGATGTTCTAATGAATCATATAAATTATGTAATTAGAAATAATATAACTGATGCATATAAATATATATTTGACGAGATCAAAGGAAATAATAGAACAGAATATGATACTAGAGAATTAATTGATATTTATTTTGATAAAACTGTCGATTACATTGGGTTGTATGGATTACTTAAAATACCAGACAAAATCAATTGGTATATTATTGAAAAACTGCTAGATCATAATGAAGAAATTCAAATTGAAGAATTCTTGGTGCAAATAATAAATGAAGTAATGGATAAAGATACAAGATTGAAATCTGCACAGTATTTAATTCATGTACAGAATAAAATTGGCTTAGATTATTATATTAAGTATCTGAAACAACCTGAATTACATCAAGTTCAGTTAGAGAATACTAAGTGTCTAGTAAGAATTAAAACAAAAGAATTTATCCCTGATTTAATAGGATTGTTAGAACTTAGTTACCAAAAAGAAATTAAAATAGAACCATTCTATACATTTACAAAAATAGTAATGGATGCTTTTGTAACAATAGCTTTAGTTAGTGAAGAATTGTATGTTGAAATTCGACAACAGCTTATAACGTTGCTTGATACAAAATCAGATAAATATACTGATTTGAAATATATAAGATATGATATTGATAGGATGGATAAACGATTTAGGGAAACTCATGTTAAAACACCAACTATTGATGAAGTAAAGCAAATATTAGAAGAATTAGGATTGTAGGCAAAATATGAAGATAATTAAGCTGTACGTAACGTTTTGTAAAAAAGAAAAAGTAATGGAGAGTAAGTATGTCAAATTGGGAAACACTTAAGTTTAATAGTGTGTATGATAAGCTTAAAAGAAAAGAAGTAGCGACATATTTATCAGAAATAATATTATCTCGTAAAGACTCATTTGTTTTAAGTGTTGATTCAAGTTGGGGAACAGGTAAATCTTGGTTTATTAAAATGTGGATAAATGAAATATTTGATAATACGGAATATAAACAAGAGATTTATCCTGTTTATTTTAATGCTTGGAAAAATGATGATTTTAATGATCCATTACTTGCTATTATTTCAACAATTTGTAAAAAAGAAAAAGAAAATCCATTGTATAAAAATGTTGAAACGAATGTGAAACCTTTATTGAAAAAGGGATTGAAATTTCTATTAAAAAAGGCAACTCACGGTGCTATTGATGATGAATTCTTTGAACTAATTTCATCAGGATTTAGTTTAGAATCTGATGATGAAATTTTTAAAGAATACGAAGATTATAAAGAAAAAAAAGAAAAATTTAGAGAAGCTCTTTTAAAATTTCAATCTGATGAGACTAACGGGATAAAAAAGAAAATAGTAGTTTTTATTGACGAACTTGACAGATGTAGGCCATCATTTGCAATAGAAACTTTAGAAAAAATTAAGCATCTTTTTAATATCGAAAATTATATTTTTGTACTATCTGTCGATAAAGAACAACTCTCTCATTCGATAGCAACTTTATATGGTCAGAATATGGATTCTATTGGCTACTTGAGAAGATTTATTGACTTAGAGTGCCGATTACCTCAATCTGATATAAAGAATTATTATTTACAATTGAAGGAACAATACATAAAAAATAATAATATTAACGCTAATTGGGCATTCTTTTTTACCATATTAGAGGACTATATTAGAATATTTGATTTTAGCTTAAGAGACATTAATAAACTCTTCAATTTGCTAGAAATAGTACTACCTTCAATTTTTAAATACCATCAAACTGATACTTTCAATGCTGTCCAGGAGTATAGTGCAATGGTATCATCTTTAATTTCTTATTTTATATGCTTGAAATTTAAGGCACCTGATTTATATAAGATTGTAAAGAATAATGATTTTGTTATCAGTGATTTTAATTCTATAAGAGTAAAATTGAAACTGAATTATCCATTATCTACTGCTACATATTTGAAGGGGAAAAATTCAAAAATATTAGAAGATTTTATTAAGATAAGGTATGATATACAGAACAATAATATTAGAACAACAACAATACAAATTGAATATAAAGTTGGTGCTGAAAAAAAAGTTAAAGATCTTGATATCTCAAGTATGTTCTCTTATAAGAGCTATAAATTTAAATTCTTTGAACAAATTGAATTTGTGGAGAGTTATTTTACTTAAAAGTGGAAATCTTAAAGAAGCAAACGAAAATTTTTTAACATAACTAAAAAAGAAGACCGTCAATCAGAATTATTGAGAACAAAGAACGAGGTCACCATGTATCAAATAAATAAAATTCAAAACAAAATCACAAAGCTAAAAGAATGCACTTTCTCCGACTCCGAATTAAAATTTAAAGAAAGAGAACGGGGTTAAAAGATAGGTATGAGGTATGAAGTATAAGGTATGAGGTGGCTCATGGATTCGCGGGGGGAGTAGTGATTAAATTAACACCATTTAAAGAAGAAAATATTGATACATTAACAAGTTGGGTTTCCAATGCAGAAGAAGTTATGCTCTGGGCAGGTCCGGCTTATAAAATTGAAACCCTGAAACAGAATATTTTCGATAATCTAAATTACTCAGAAAAGCATCCTGACTATATGAGAATGTTCTCTGCTATAAATTCTAAAACAAATGAAATAATCGGTCATGTTCAAATAGCATTAGACAAACCCAATGAAACAGCAGGAATTGCAAGAATGATAGTTGCTCCTGAACATAGAGGAAAGGGATATAGCAAAACAATCATACATGAACTGCTAAAATATGGATTTAATGATCTAAACCTAAATATATTTACACTAGTTGTTTTTGATTTTAATTTAGCAGCTATAAAATGTTACGAAAGATGTGGCTTTGTAAAAGAAGGAATTTTAAGAGATCGAAGAAAAGTTGGAAATGAATACTGGTCTCTGATACCAATGAGTATGAAGAAGGGTGAGTATATAAAAGAAATTGAAATTGGAAATTATTAATGAATTTCAAAATTTTAAATAAAATTATATATTTAGAATGGTACAATTTGTAATTGGAGATTATAAAATGAATAAAGAAGAATTTGAAATACTTATAGAGGAATTAAGAGCATTACCCAAAGAATGCGAATGGGTTGAATTTAAACAAAATAATTCCGAACCTGAAATGATTGGTCAATATATTTCTGCATTATCAAATTCAGCATGCTTAGAAAATAAAGAATATGGTTACCTAGTTTATGGAATAGAAAATGAAACCCATAAAATTGTAGGAACCAATTTTAATCCCGAAATGGCAAAAATAAAAAAGCAGGAACTTAAAAACTGGCTTTCAACTCAACTAACCCCCAAAATCGATTTTAAAACATTCAGTTTTGAAATCAAAGGTAAGTTAATAACAATATTTCAAATTGATGCTTCTATAAATACACCTATTATGTTTAAAAATCAAGCAGTAAAACACATAATTATGAATGTGTGAAATATAGAATGTATGTTCCATTTTGGGTGGGTTATGAGCATGTAACCTAGATGTAACTAAACCGGTTAATATAGTGCTTTATTTAACCATTTTATAGCTAATCAAAGACAATACAAATGTAACTAAAATGAAGAGCGACGAATATAATAAAATTAAAATTGAATGTCAACCTTCAAAATAAGCAATTATAACTTGTCTTCAGGTAAACAATATGAGAAGGGTTACGCAAAGTATATTCAACCTTTATAAAACGAAAGAACCCGCCGTAGCGAGTTTTGATCTCCTTATACCCAGATGGTATATGAGCAACTGTAAGTTATAAAAAGTTTTTCCGTCAGTCAAGCGTTTGTTTGACGATATAGTGCTTTGTTTAACAATTTCGTAGCTAAATTCAATGTTGTAAGAAAGTGATGAAAAAAGGACAATCATGACATACGTAGATTATTTTTCAGATAGAGAATTAACTCCTGAATTGTTAGATGCAATTAAGAGGTATGAGAACTTTGATCAGCGATTATTCTTCATAAATTTCCTACTCGACTCTATGACAAACGCCCAAGTTATTGAAAGGCTTGATAAAGCTGTTGCAGACAAAAAAATGATCGAACGCGATGATGAGTCTTTTTTTATAGAGGATTATTTGGAAAAATAGTGATGAGATATGAACTATGAGTGATCGTCTTGTTGGAGTCAACAAAACGATGTAACTAAAGGGAGGATAAGATGAAAACTAAAGAAAGAATAGCATGGATATTCATTACTATCATTTTAGTAAGCATTACGATTTTTCAGTTATTCAGGACTAACTCGTACGAAGTAAAATTAACAAATCATGAATATTTTCAGAGAAGATTAAAAAACGATATCAATAAATTAAAATCAGCTTTAGAAAAAAATGAAAGTAAACCAGAATTGTTAAAAGGTTCAGATTTAAGTGAAATTAGTATTAGATACCTTAAACATCAGGGATTACAGGATCCTGAATATGATATTAAGATGGATCTTTTAAAACATCTTGAATTTATTCCTTACGAACCAGTCTTAGGTGGAATAATGGGATATCTAGAAGAAGATATTAGAATCATACACAACAAAGTTTTGGTAGGATTTGAAGATGGGCATATCGGCGGAGTTATGCTTCTCAAATACCATGTTGCTCCAAAAGGTGTAATAACTTGGAAAGTATTGTATTCAAAATTGAGTACTGGATTCGAATTATAATTGTAGTAAGAAAAAAGAAAGAAAACCACCAAAAGGCACTATTTGACACTATACCTTTCTTACTTTACTTGCTCAGAAATCAAAAAGAATTAGATCAAATCAGATTGTATATAAAAAACAATCCTGTTGTTGAATAAAAAAGATGTAATTCTACACCGTTTTTTTATATCTCCAAATCGCCAAAGAATTTACGATTGCAGCATAAATAAGCATTTTAACACAGAACCCTGAGACAACACCCCATCCTGCATTTTTCAATAGAATAAGTCTGTTTACTTCAACTGCATATTTGATAGGATTACCAATGTTTAGTATTTTGATCCAATTCGGCATACTCTCTATAGGGGTGAAAAGACCACTGGTAAGAATAAAGAACATCACAAAAAAGAATGATACGAACATTGCTTCCTGTTGAGTATTCACTGTTGTTGATATTAATAATCCAAGCCCCAGAACAACTAAGAGCAGGGTAGAGATGAAGGCAAAAGCGTAAAGTAAATTTCCTTCTATTGGAATGTCGAAAACAAGTTTACCTGCTCCTAATGCTGCAAAATAAATGAAGTGACCAATGAACCAAAATGGGATCATTTTACCGATAATAAGTTCATGTTTCTTAATCGGAGTAACATTAAGTTGTTCAATTGTACCTATCTCTTTTTCTCTAACAATATTTAAAGCTGTCAACAACATAGTAAGTAATGTGACAAGTTCTGCTACGACCCCAGGTACCATCAATGTCGGATAATCAAAAGATGGATTATACCAATAGTTGGGGATCACATTAATACTCTTAAAATTATTCTCAGCAGAAGTAGGAAGAAATTTCATAGCTATATCTTGATTGAAATCTCCGATGAT
>JAQICF010000235.1 GCA_027858795.1 Candidatus Delongbacteria bacterium
ATGACTTACGATTACTATCACAATGTTCTTAAAGGTAAACTTTCTAAGAATGCAACACATTATCAAGAAGGGAAGTAAACGCTCTTCTCGATACTAATGCTCTGCATTCACTCGAAGAGCGAGTAAATCAGTATCCGTGCATCGAGTGATTTCCAAAGAAATTTTACCGAGATGTACGGTTTTCTATGAGAAAATACACGCAAAATATTTCAGATTATTGCCCTGTATGCAAACTATACAATGATATCTGTATATGCTCTGAAATTAAAATATTTAACTTAAATACTCGTGTATCCATTTTAATGCACAATAAGGAGAAAAGAAAAGTATCGAATACTGCTAAGATCGCATATTTGAGTCTTAGTAATTGCAATTTAGTAATTAAAGGAGAGAAAGGGTCAAGTAATGATTTTAGCAGGTTAATATCAAGTGAGTACACAAATCTTGTTCTCTACCCAGATTCATCAAAGGAACTAAATGCAGAATTGGTTAATTCATTCGATAAACCAATAAATTTAATAGCACTTGATGGAAATTATAATCAAGCAGGAAAAATGTTCCGCTCAGAGCCTGTTTTACAAAACGCTGTCAAAGTAAGACTTCCTTATGGACAAATACGTAAGGATAAACTCCGTTTACCTTTACATCCTGAACAGATATCCACAATAGAAGCGATCATTAATTCTCTTGAGATAATTGGCGACACAAAAGCCAACGAGCATATGGAATATTTATTTAATGAAATGACACAAAGATTAAAAAAACGTGTCCACGGTTAAATTTATTTTGCTACTAAAGTACCCAACTTACAATATCCTGCCTCAGTATTTCTAGCAATTCTCACAATAATAGGTTCATACTTATCAGAATCTAAGAATAATTTGTAACTACCAGGTTTTAATCCATATGCATAAAAATAGCCTGCTTTATTAGTGAAAATAGTTGAATAATCCTCATCATACTTTCCAAAAGGAACCAATTCAGCGACAACATTAGCCATAGGTTTATTATCCACATCTACAAGTTGACCACGGGCAAAAATATAGGCTTCGCCCTCAAGGTCTATCAAAAATCCACTTTTATATGTTGGTAAAAGTATATGCCCATCAGAATTCACTTCATATCCCATTGGCAGATCAGGCATCTCAATATTAAATTCCTGAACTTTATATGGTGAAAGATCTGAATATATCGCAGGACCGAATTTATCTGAAGAAAATTGATAGCTTCCATTACGGGTTTTATTAATACCAACTTTATATTTCTTAATCGTATTATTCGTTTTTATCAATGCAAAGCTGTTGCTTATAGCTTTGCCCCACCCGAACTGACCATCAACAAAAACAATTCCTGTAGAAGCTGTAAAATCAATATTATTATCCCTTACAGAATACTGAGATTCATTAAAATCATAGGATAATGATAAATTTCCCCTATTACCTGAATAAGTAGTTGAATTAGAAACAGTAAGAGGAGAGTATTCCGAACTATTTGTTGATAATCTATTTACAATACTTCCATCCTTAGATTGGTAAGTCCAGTTCACTCTACCTGCATTATTCCTGCTATCATATACTGAATTGAAAATATGATTTATCGGTGGATTATAAGTGAAGTTCAAGCTTGCTCTCCATGAGTCATAAGATGTTCCCTCTTCCCTATTACTAATTGAACAGGATATTCTCATACTTGATGAGATTCTCTTGGCAACTGATAATGAATAGGTGTGAAAATCCTCATGCGGACCTCTACCAAAACCATATGAAGCATTGAACGAACTATTTATCGTCTCCGTGATATTTTGAGAAACTGACCCGGAAATAATATATGAGATAAGATTTTGAGGAAGTAGTGAGTTTAAACTAGCATAATTTTCACCAAGATATTCGAAAGAAGCTCTCCACTGCCTTTGAAATGGGTTAGTCTTGTAGTTATTATTGAAATAACTATAAGTGACTCTTGTTGCCAAGTCGAATGAAACTGAATCAGTTCCACTGAATGCCAAATCAACATCAAAATTACCTAATATTGTACCAAAGTTACTACCAGAGCCAAACATAAATTGATCCCGTTTAAGCTGAGTATATGCAGACAATGTGATGTTACTGTTAAGACCTCTTCTGTAGAACATTGAAATTATAGGGTCGCCTTCATTATATTCAATATTGCTGCTATTTCTTTGACTTGTAACCCCCAAATTTACTGAGTATTGATCCAAACCTCCCTTTAATTGGAGATTATTGAAATAGGAATTCATATCGATCACTTCCTCTTCCCCAATATCATTTTTAATGATCACTTTTACGTTATTAATTCCGTAGTTAAAAGATGCCTGCCTTAAATTAAATGGTCCCGGATTTATCTTTGTCTTCTCCATCAAAACATCATTTGCATATATTTCGACAGTGGAAGGTCTGAGTATTACCACACCATCCATCGTTTCAGGTTGCGTAGTTTTATATGGCTGTAGATTAAAATCCTTCGTGAATGCGATACCACCCATTTGAGGTGCTGTTTGATAACCAATTATAGGTATGGATAAATCTCCAAGATAATACCTGAACATATATTCAGGTTGATCATAAACAATCCTGGTCATTCTTCTTTCGAATTTATTTTCTTTTGAATATTCCCCTAATCCCTCCAGAACTACTTTATAAATATTAATTGCTCCATCAAAATTTAAAGCAAATGGAGTAGTACTTTGGTCAATGCCATCAAAATTAGTATAATGCATTGATTGATTTGCACGAAAATTTAAATACCCGCTATATTTACTCGGAGATATTGCATAATCAATATTATCTGGAGCATTTATATACCCCAATTTGGATGTATTAGGTTTAATATATTCTGGAGGAACACTTATCTCGAAACGTAATAGTTTATCGTCATAATCTGTAAAAATATTGTTTTCCTCAAGAAATGCTAAATTAACAGTATTTAAATTCAATGTTGCTCCAACTAACCATTCCATCAAAGGCTTGTTTATTACCCGACCAAGTTTATTATAAAGTGTCGTTTTCCTGACATGGATCTGATCAGCGCCCTTTTTCAGGAATACTTCGATCTTACCTACCCTGCTACCATTGATAAAATAAGGTACCAACAACTTATATGGTTTAACTTGCCTATATCCGAAAACTTCATAGAATAATTCGTCATAGTCAGTATTATTGATCTCAGGTTCTTCAAAAGCCCATGGTTCCTGTGAAGCTAATAGTTCATATTCTTCCTGAACATCTCCCATAGCGATAAGTTCATTTTCATTCTGTGTATCAGACATAGCAAGAAGATCAAACTCTTCCTGTAAATCTGCATACACTAACACTGTTGAAAGTATGATGCATAAAAATAATATGTTCTTCAAATAGATCAATTTTACCCTTAATATCCTTTAATAAGTTCAACATTTATCTGACCTAGAGGAATTTGTTCAGGCCATAGGATTGAGAATCTTCTTTTACTATTTGCTAAAATAGATGAAGCCATTGCCGGTACTTCATTCATAGTTAATATCAACGGTTTAAGATTACCGCTGTCTTCTTTCCTTGCTCCCTGCCTAATGTAAAAAGAAGCATTTGTTAATTTACCATGAAGATTCCCGTTATTAATACAAACTATCTCTAGTTCCTGCTGCCCTTTATCGTTCAAAGGAGCTCCTATTGATTCGATTACAATATTAGCTTCAGCTTTCTTAGGTTTAACATATATTCTTCCGGCATAATTCATTAAAACATTTACACTTGCTGAGAATCCTGTATCTTCTTTTTTCTTCTTCGGAAGTTCAACTTCTTTGCAAAGGATCATATATGTCTTTTCAATTTCGATATCTTGCTTACCAACGTAACGTACCTGTATTGATCTTTCCTCATTTTTTCTAAGGATGAACTGAGCAGGATAGATCACAAATTCATCATGCACTTCTTCACCTTGAACTGGATTACCATCAATATCCTTTGATAGTTTTAAAATGCTAATATCAATAGGGATCGGTCTGTTTTCAGGATTAGAGATTGTGTACAAAAAACTCGATGAATTACCAGAACTAGATAAAGTTACAACTGATGGACCGAAAGTATATGCATTCAGTATCGTGCTAAAAGCAATCAATAATAGCATCGTACATTTAATTTTATTCATCATAAGTTCCTTAAACTAATTAATCATTTGATGCCAGAACCAGTGTTAATTGGTCGGTATAATTACCTGCTAATTTACCTACAGTAGCAGCATCTGAAATTGTCATTCGAAGGTCAACATTCAGCTTATTTGTTCTCTGTGCTGTTGTTCCTGTTGTAGTTATGATCGCACTATTAGCACTGAACACCAGCGTTGTATTATATGGTGGTACTAATGTTAATCCCGCAGCTAAAGTTCCGGACACATAATTAGCTTCCAAACTATAATCTATAGTGGAAGCAATAATTTCATGCCGTAACCTAGGTTGCGTTGAAGTACCGTTAGCTGATGTTATGGTCAAAGTCCAACCATTTGTGCTTCTATCTTTAATTTCGATACCTGATACTACATTAACTGTTGTTACACCTACCCCACTGCTTATCGAAACAGGTATACCCATAGTTATATTCGTAGAATAAGAATTAACCGTAATAGAAATTCCTTGTGAATACAAATGAACTGCAATAAGAATTATGAAGATTATGAATTTATTTGTAAGTTTTATTACCATTTATAGCTACAATTTATTTAAAGTCATTGTTTACGATCTGATTTTATTTTCATTTTCAACTTCTTTTTGAAACAGCGGGATCGAAAATTAATTCGACCCCACTTATTTCGATTAAGCATTTTTCTGTATAAAAAAATACTAGTCGTTTGATGCAAGAGTAAATGAGACTGTATCAGTGTAATCACCAGCTAATTTACCTGTAGTTTCACCAACAGCAATAGTCATGTTAAGGTCAAATGTGTAAGCTGCAGTAGCTGTAGTAGCTGTACCAGTAGCACTAATTGCAGCAGCACCAAAAGTTATAGGTGTATTTGCATTCAAAGTAAGGCCAGTACCTAATGTTCCTACACCAATGTTAGCCATAGTAAGCTCATAAGCCATTGTTGAACCGTCTGTTGCATTGATAAGATCTCCACCGTTAGCTGATGCTACATCTAAAGTCCAACCTGCAATACTGTTATCATCAATAACAATATCATCTACAGCCAATGTAGCTCCTAAGGCTGCTCCGGCAGTTACTGGAGCTGGTGTTCCAGTTGCTACGTTAGTTGGATAAGCTGCTACAGTAATAGCTGTTGTTAAACCTATGTTCGCTGCAACTTCACCGTTGCTTGTTTGTGCTGCGTTTGAAACGCCTGCTACTAGTAAAATCCCTAGAAGCATTGTCATCATTTTTTTCATGTTTTCTCCCCTTGTTTTTGTTTAGGATTATGTTCCATTGTTAATTTTTCTTACCTACTTTTTAATTTATTTTTTTAATATAGTTATGCACGTACTAAGTTGTCAGTGACATAAATCACACAAGCAAAAGTGAACTATATAACAGAATAGTTCCATATACTCACATGTATGACTTTGTAAAATAATGACAAATTTATAAAATTTCTACTAAAAAATATTTATCTATTTTATTCGACTGTGCTTAAAACGATCTTTCCGATACTTTTTCCGGATTCTATAAGTTGATGGACCAGGTTTAAATTTTCAATATTTAAGTTACTTTCAACTGATGTCTTTGTAGTCTTAATAATACCCGCATCAAGTAAGTCTGATAGCTTATTTAAAAGTTTACTTTGCTCAATAACATCATCAGTATTGAACATAGATCTTGTGAACATGAATTCCCATACAAAAGTGACACTTTTTTTCTTAAGAATATCAAGATCATGCTCTTTTTCTGTTGAAACTAAACTACAAATTTTCCCCTGAGGTTTAATAATTTCTGACATTTTGCTAAAATATTGGTCGGTATTATTCAAACAAAGTATGTAATCAAAGTTTTTTATCTTTAGCTGATCCATTTCCTCTCTTAAATCTTTTCTATGATCCAAAACACCATCCGCACCTAGGGATCTGCACCAGTTCTTAGATTCATCCCTTGATGCAGTTGCTATTACTTTAAGCCCTGCTACTTTCTTTGCCAGCTGAATTGCTATTGAACCTACTCCCCCTGCACCACCAATGATTAAAATTCTTTTACTTTTGTCTTTTTCAGGATCAATATTCAACCTGTCAAACAATGCTTCCCAGGCAGCTATGGAAGTCAACGGTAAGGCTGCTGATTCTTCAAAACTGAGATTTTTAGGCTTAAATCCTACAATACATTCATCCACCAGTTGATGTGTAGCATACGAACCATCTCTAGTTATATCTCCTGCATAGAACACTTCGTCACCAACTTTAAAATTTTTTACATTTTCGCCGATAGCTTCAACTATACCTGATGCATCCCAACCGAGTATTTTTAATGTTTCAGTACCTTCTATCATTTTTTTGACTTTCGTATCTATAGGATTTACAGAGATCGCTTTTATCTTAACCAGAATATCTCTACCTTCCGGGATAGGTGTTTCTTTCTCTATCAATTGAAATTCTTTCCCATCAAATATAATTGCTTTCATATTTACTCCTTCACAACAATAGTTTTTTTATTTACAAATTCTTTAATCCCAAGCTCTGATAGTTCTCTTCCTATTCCTGATTTCTTTACACCACCAAAAGGTAATCTAGGATCAGATTTTACGAAGTCGTTTATAGCTACAGTTCCAGTCTGGATCTGTTTCGCTATTCTCTCTGCTCTTTCAATATTTTCAGAAAATATAGCTGCACCTAATCCGTATTCAGAGTTGTTAGCTATCCTTACAGCTTCATCTTCACTTGAAACAATTATTATCGGAGCGATCGGTCCAAAGACTTCTTCACTTACAATTTTCATATCCTCAGTTGTATTCGATACAACGCATGGAGAGAAAAAATAACCTTTCTCAGATTTATTTTGAATTTGTATTACTTTACCTTTTTTGTCGATCGCATCTTTTAATTGCTCTTGAAGTTCTTTCACGAACTCAGGTTTTGCCAACGGTCCCATATCAGTAATTTCGTTTAAAGGATCACCGATCTTTAACTTGCTTGTCTCGGATATAAATTTCTTCGTGAATTCTTCTGCAACAGACTCCATTACGATAAACCTCTTTGCAGCTATACAACTTTGACCACTATTGAGAGTTCTTGAAAATACAGCGGCTTTAACTGCTTTATCCATATCAGCATCTTCAAGGACGATGAACGGATCAGAACCACCCAGTTCAAGTACGATAGGCTTGATCCTCTTCCCTGCCAGTTCCCCAACTTTCTCCCCTGCCTGATTACTTCCTGTTAAAGAAACAGCATCAACAAGATCTTCATCAATTATCTTCATCGCTGTTTTTGAATCAACGAGAAGGGTTGTAAATACTCCATCGGGATATCCCGCTTCAGAGAATACTTCTTCAATAGCTAAAGCACATTGAGGTACATTTGAAGCATGTTTTAAAATGCAAACATTACCTGCTGTGATAGAAGGAACTGCCTGTCTGAAAACCTGCCAGAAGGGAAAATTCCACGGCATTATTTCAAATAAGATTCCTAAAGGTTCAAATGATATATAACTTTTCTGATTTTGAGTTTCAATATGTTCGTCAGCAAGGAATTTCTCAGCATTCTCAGCATAATACTCACACAGCCAGGCACATTTTTCCACTGAAGCTGTTGATGATCTGATAATCATACCCATTTCTTTTGTAATGATCTCTGCATATTTTTTTTTATTCACTCTCAGGACAGCTGCCAGATTCCTTAA
>JAQICF010000240.1 GCA_027858795.1 Candidatus Delongbacteria bacterium
ATTATAAATAAAAATAGATTGATAGTAGGGAAAATAAAATTTAAAGAAATATTGGCAATAAAGAGTGATAATAAAAAAGAAAATACAGACAATGTTTTTACAGAAATTCGCTCTTTAGCTGTTGATAGTGAAAACAACCTGTTTTTTTTGGACATAAATACTTTTAAAATCCATAAGTATAATAAAATAGGAAAATTCGTTAAAAGTTTTGGCGGTAAAGGTAATGGACCAGGTGAATTTATTGGTCATAAAAATATTGCACTTGCTATTATGCAAGATACTTTATACGTATCTGATTCAAAAGCAAAAAAAATTATAATTTATGACAAAAATGGCAAATATATTAGAAATATTTTACTTAGTAGAAGAACACCTTTTGTGTTAAAAAACCTGAATAGAAATAAATTTGTAGGTCTTAGCTTAAACACAGAAAAAACAAAAAATGAATATTTCTTAAAAAGTAATCTTAGTACTTACAATAAAAAATTTAGTTTAATAAAAAGTTTATCAACTCAAAAAATAAAATTTGATCCTTACAAGCCAAGCATAGTTTCATCTGATTTTATTCAATATTTTGATTGTGGTAAAAATCAATTTTATGTAAGCATTATAAGCGAAGACAGATATTTATTAAAGGTTTATGATTTAGACAGTAAATTCTTATTCAACATAGAGAGAGATTATCGTAAGGTTAAAATGTCAAATAAAGAAATTGAAGATTTAGCTAAATCAATTAAAATACAAACGAATAATAAATCAAATAAGAATAAAGTAGAAACTCTATACCATAAATCAATTAACTCAATATGGGTTGATAAATATGATAGAGTATGGGTTAGCCATAATTACAAACAAAATAACAACGAAGAAGAAATATATATTGATATTTTTAATAATCAAGGAATCTTAATTTCTAAATTTGATTTTAACGGTTTTAGGTTAAAAAACAAGATGAATTTAAATAATTTAATTTACTTTGAAGGAGATTATCTTTATATCGTAGATGAGGATAAAAACTTTAATACCATTATAAGGATATTTGATTATTAAAAGTCATAGAGGATGATAATAAGTATTTTTGAGGTGAAATGATAAATAATAGTGATTATGTATATCATTCTTCTAAAGAGCAAGGTTTAAAAGTTCTAGAACCAAATACAAGTATGCACGGTGAGAAGTGGGTTTATGCAACAACTTCACTAGAGATGTCTGTGGTTTTTCTAAGTGGAAGAGGTGGAGATTTAACATGCCAAGTCGGTCGTGATAAAGAAACTGGGAAAGTGTTTATTTGTGAGCGATTTAAGGACGTGTTTGAATTCAGATACAGTAATACTTCCGGTTCTATCTATTTATTACCTAGCGATAAATTCATTAAAGGAAAAACTGATTGGGATGAAGAAGTTGTTTGTAATGAAAAAGTTAAGATTATTGAGGAAGTTAAGATTGACAACGTTAAAAACTACATATTAAACCTAACTAAAGAAGAACGAATTTTTTTAGTAAAATTTCCAAATAAAATCGGACAAATACCTGATGATGATGAAGATCTAGTTTTTCGAGGTATAGTATGGTCTCGACAATTTGGAGATGATATTCTTGAAGATTTTAAGAAACTTCATCCCAATCTTTTAACTAGGATTCAGGAAGGACTGAAGGAGGGGAAATATATTGATGGAAAATTTGATAATTAAGTTGTTATAATCAATACTACTCAACATAAAAAGGAAACAAAATGCTTTCAATTAAAGAACATGTTAAGATAAACCAGCTAGTAGAAGACTTTTTTAGTAATGAAGATAATACCGAGAAATGTTATGAGATAGCTGAGGAATTAATAGAAAAATATATTGAATACAATTTGGGATATCTTTTAAAGCTGGATTTGCTATCCAAGACAGATAATAACATAGCCATAAAGGATATTTTAGATCAGCTCATAAATAAGAAGACTTTGAATCTGTCAATCACTTACCCTTATGAATTACTAAACGGTGAAAATCCTGATTGGAGCAAAGAGAAAGAATTAAATATTACCAGTTTTTTAAGGTTAAGAGCTGAATACCTTAGATCAAATATAGATAAAACAATGAATAAAACTTTATTTATGAAAGAGTTGTTTGAAATATATGATGCCCTACAAGACGGTGATAATCTTGAAATTATAACAAAAGAACTGATCCTTAAAGATTATAATTATATATTCATCAGAAGGCATTATCTAGGGGATAGTAAGGCTCCTCACAGAGAAAAAATGAATCAGTATTTTAAGGAATATTATGAATTAATGAACGAATGGAGTAATACTGTAGAAGAAAAAATGGAAGTCTTCACAAAAGTTTTCAGTGAGATAAAGTACAGCTCAGCTTCATTAAAGATCTCTGAAATAGATGATTGGGAATCACATGCGAACAGCTATATACCCAAATTATTACAGGCTAAGAATAAACTTGAGTTTTATGAGATATTGGTAGAAATGGTCCATAGGATTGGAGATAATCATAACAGACTTTCTTTTCCGGATGACGTAACAGTAAATTTTACAAATCCCAATATAAGGATCATTTATATTGAAGGTAAATTCTATGTAAGATCAGATTTTAATTATAATGATATTCAGATCAAAGCAGGAGAGGAGATCGTTAGTGTCGATGGTTTTGAAACGAATGAATACATTGAAGAAAATAAAAATAAATACCCTCTTGTTAAAAATTATCATTTTCGACCTAAATTAAGCGCTTTATATGCAATGAGCAATGATCTGCTGACCTTTCGAAAAGGCAAAACTTTGAATGTAGAATTCAAAAGAACGGATGGAACGAAATATAAGGTTGAATTTTCTGAGAATACTGAAAAAAAAGATAAAAATAATACTCAATCACAGAGTAAAATGGCATCTAAAATGCTTGAAAATGATATACTTCTAATTGATATCCCTGCATTCTGGGGTGGAGATGTATATGCTACTTTTATAGAAAATATTAAGAAATATGATATTAATAAGATAAAAGGAATCATATTTGATGTTAGGAGAAACTCAGGGGGTAATTCAGGATTTGGAGATAAGATATTCAGTCATTGCATTTCTGAAGAAGTAAAAAATTATTTCATGACTTACACCAAGGTACATATACCGATCCATTCTCTTGATGGAATTGAAGATATAAAGCTTTTCGATCATGTGATCATAGCCCCGGCAAAAGAATTAAAAATAGATTGTCCTGTAGCAGTATTGACTTCTCCATATTCAGGTTCAGCCACAGAAGGTTTTGTGTTTTTATTCAAGTATTATAAACGTGGAGAGATCATCGGTTTACCTACCGCAGGTTCAACTGGGAATCCTCTTTTTTCACTCCTAAGGGGTGGAGGGTATTTGAGAGTAAATCTAAATATATCCATGTATTATACCTGTAAAGGAATTGTACCGGATATTTATGTTGATAATACAGTTACAGATCTATTAAATGGAAGTGATCCGCAATTGCAAAAAGCGGTGAGTTACTTAACTAAAGAAAATTAAAGGAAATAAATATATGAGTAGTAATATTATTGAAAATATCTTTTGTTGTCCCGAATGTAAATCTGAACTTAAGTCGAAAGAGGACACAGGGTTTGTATGTTCAAACTGTGATAAAGAGTATGAGTACGACGATAACTTGATCGATTTTGGTGTAGAGGAGCAGAAATTTGCTAATAACTGGAGTGGAGCTACAACTCAAGAAGAGTTAATGATACATTTTAAAAAGATGGTTAAGGAAGGATATTTTAGAGATGAAGATATAGACAATGTTTTTGAAGAAAAAGACATTGAAATGATTGATCAACAAAGTGTGATTGCAATCGAATCAATTCGAAAGAATTATTATTCCTCAGAAAATTCAATTACCGTTGATCTTGCAACAGGCTATGGTTCTATCTTTAATTCTAAGATCGGTCAGGGAATGGATTTTGATAAATTAAAAGGTAAAACAATAATCTTAACTGACCTAAGCAAATTTGTCCTTCAAAAGGTTAGAGAGCGATTAAAAGATAAAATTAAAAATATAAATATAATCTACGCTGTCTGTGATATTGGCAAACTACCTTTTAAAGAGAATTCGATAGATTTTATTTCTTCCGTTGCTTGTTTCGTTAATTCCAATCGCGGAGTTGAATTATTAAATGAGATAAAAAGAGTATTGGGTAATAAAAAAAGACTCGGAGTTTTTGAATTTCTATATGAAGACGATAGTAGAAGTCAGAATTATTTATTGAAAGATGGAAGTAACATAGAATATACTACTCCTGATAGATTTGAAAATGCTCTAAAAAAAGCTAATTTCTCTGAAGTAGATATAAATATTCTATACACTGGCTATGCTAGGATGTCAGGTGACATACTCCCGCTTAAAGAAGATAAGAATATCATAACTTTAATAAATGCTGTTAATGAAAAATGACATAATAATAACTATCCCTAACATTGACTAAATGACCTTAACCGTGTTATATTAATTGTGTAAGCTTTTAGCTATGACAGTTAATTAAAAATAAAATATAGGACAATAATATGAAAGATTCAAAATTTAATATTGCAGTATTGATCGATGGTGACAATGCTCAGGCAAAACTTATTAAAGAACTTATCGAAGAAGTTTCAAAATATGGCAAGGCGACAATTAGAAGAATTTACGGAGACTGGACAATACCTCAGATGAATAGTTGGAAAGAGATAATTAATCAACATTCAATAAATCCAATACAGAAATTTAACTATACAACAGGAAAAAATTCAACGGACAGTTCACTTATTATTGATGCTATGGATATATTACACAGTCACAGTGTTGACGGCTTTTGTATTGTTTCAAGTGATAGCGATTTTACAGGACTTGCAAAAAGGATACGGGAAGAGGGACTTTTCGTTATGGGTATTGGAAGAAAAACAACACCCATCGCATTTGTAAATTCCTGCGAAATTTTTACTTTCAGTGAAAACTTATTACCAGAAATCGAATTAATTGAAGAAAAAGTAGAAACAAAGAAGGATTCAAAACAAAAGATAGTTTCCAAAAAAGTCACAGAAAAAAAAGAAACAAAGACAAAATTACCGAAACTTAACATAAGGACTATTGACAAAGCTTTTGATATATCAATCAATGAGGAAGAAGAAGCTTTTATCGCAAAAGTAGGCATCTCACTTAGGAAAATCGACCCAAGTTTCGACTCAAGAACCTATGGATTTAAAACTCTAACTCAACTTTTTGAAAGTTTAGATAAATATTTAGTTGTCAAGAATATAGTTAACGGTCTAAATCAACCCATTTTAAAATTAAAATAACAACCGTTAAAACCCCTCCAAATTCACACGATAAATATCTAAAAAAAGTACTTGCATTCAAAGATTAAGTATTCGTAACTTTGTGAAGTAATACTTAATTTGCATAATGAAATTTAACAAACCTAAGAGTTCGTGCTAATGGAACGAATTGGAATTAGAATAAAGAATAAAAGAGAAAGCCTGGGTATGCAGGTAAAAGACCTTTCTGCCAAGATAGAAGC
>JAQICF010000243.1 GCA_027858795.1 Candidatus Delongbacteria bacterium
AAAATACCACCGAAACCAAAATCAATATCTGCAATTATGCGTTCATTTAAATCCGTTTGCACGAAAATGATAAATATCGAGGATAAAGAATTAAAATTCGGATGGCAACCTCGTTTTTATGATCGAATTATTAGAAATGAAAATGAATTAAGAAATGTTCAAGATTATATAAAAAATAATGTCTCAAAACATAATAATGATTTCCAATAACCTAATCAATCATCAAATACGATTTGTAAAAAAGAAATAATAATGTATATTCCTGTATAACAATTTTAACAGGAGAAAATATGGAACTATATGACCTAGTAATACCATTAGGCATTATAACCTACATTCTAATTATCCTAGCGATACTTACAGGTAGAAGAATAATCAAGCTACATCCAAAATGGCATAAGATCATTGCTGGATTAACAATTCTCTTTGCAACAGTTCATGCTGCGATCGTAATTTACTACAACGTCTAACTTTAGATATTTTAAATTAAATTTAACTAAGGAGCTACAATGGAAAAAGCACTATTGTTCTTAATTATTGCAGGATTCATATCTCTACTCTCTGCACACTCAGCATCAAAAGTTGAAGCAAAATTCGATATGCAGAAAAAAGTTCTTTCTGTCAATTTTATGCACTCTGTAAAAGATAACTCAAAGCACTTCATTACAGAAGTTACTGTTAGCCTTAATGGCAAAGAGATCATTATGCAGAATATCAATATTCAGGATGATAATAAAAAAGGTGATCTACTGTACAAAATACCTGAAACTAAAATTGGTGATATTTTTGAGATCAACACCAAATGTAATAAGGGTGGAAAGAAAGGTTTCGAATTAAAGATCGAACCGAAAAAAGAGATAAAATAAACCATTTAATGTAAATTGAAGCTAAAATTTCTATTCCCAATATTTATTCTGTTAATATCTTGTACGAATTCTATGTTCAAAAAAGAAAATAAACCTGCACATTATGGAGAAGATTCCTTTAAGAATCCGTACATAACTCACTTTGATAAAGGTTTATTTGATGTGATAAAAATGCACTTTTTTGATGATGAACGAATTGAATGGAAAGGTAAAGAGAATAAAGTACCATTTCAAACCGCAGACAGTTCAATGATTAATACAGTTACAAATTCTGTGAAGATCACTTGGATAGGAAATTCATCTTTTTTATTTCAAAAGGACAGTATAAATATTCTAACCGATCCAGTATTCTATGATAAAGCTTCCCCGGTTTCATTTGCAGGTCCGGAAAGAGTCCATCCACCCGGAATAAAGAAGGAACATCTACCAAAAATTGATATCGTACTAATTTCACATGATCATTATGACCATTTGGACAAAGATTTTGTAAAGTGGATGAATAATAGAACCAAGTGGGTTATTCCGATAGGGTTGAAAGAATTTTTTACTGATTTAGATATTCTACCTGAGAATATTATTGAACTTGACTGGTATGAAGCGAATGAACTGAACGGGATCAAGATAACAGCAACTCCAACTCAGCATTTTTCAGGAAGAAAGCCCTGGGGTAGAAATAGATCGCTTTGGTGTAGTTATGCTGTAGAAATTAATGACTATAAATTTTGGTTTGGTGGAGATACAGGATATAATGATATTCAGTTCAAAGAGATCGGGCAGAAATTCGGTGGATTTGATCTTGCTTTAATTCCTATTGGAGCTTATAAACCCAGATGGTTCATGAAGGATATGCACGTAAATCCTGAGGAAGCTGTTTTTATTCATAAAGAACTAAGTTCCAAGTTTTCAATCGCTGGACACTGGGGTACTTTTAAATTATCAGCAGAAGATATAGATGAGCCTATCAATGATCTTAATAAAGCTAAGATCAAGCATAGTATAAAAGATGATGAATTTATACATCTTGGGATAGGTAAAACAAAAGTAATAATCCTCCTATAGTATCAACTACAAATTCTGCATTCTCTTTTAATAATTACTCGTACCTGGTAGAATTCCATAAATCTCTTCCTCTGAATCTATCGACCCATAGTTTGTTTTAAACCAATTGTATCTAGGATTCAGCCCACGAAACACCTCATGATCAAGGAAACTTGGAGAAGTACCCATTCCTGTAAATATTGTTTCATTTTCATGTGAAAACCTTTCATCTTCAATTAATGAATAGTTCCATTTATCTGATCCCGCAGGTGCTTCAGCAGCTTGATTACTTAAAGTAATTGAACTACCTATATTGAAAAATTGAAGATCAGTATTTGTTGAAGTAGCTTTTAAGGCTTCTACCGAACCGTTCCAGGATATCATTGCGGCAGTCATAAATATAAGTTCTTCCGGTATAATTAGAAAAGACTGTTCATTAATATCTCCACCGGCTTTATTTCCTAAGCTGGATAATAATCCTAAATGTCCCTTGGGATGTATTTCTGCCATTTGATTATAAAGATACTCTAACATCTCTACTGATGGATCGACAACATCAAACCAAACACTCTCAAGTTCATTCATAGTATCAGACATTTCTTGTAGATAAAAGCTACCAGCTATCTCAATTGTTGAAGTCTCGGTTGCAAGTGCAAAATCGTGATATGAAACTCCTTCTATCGAAACCGAAGCATATCCATCGGGAACTGCGATCATTCCCCATGCACCTGCATTATCATCGATCGGTAAGGTTTCTATTAAATTACCATTTTGAGATATTTTTGCATAAGTCTCATATTCATCATCATAATTTGGACCTACTGTCTCAACTATAATTTCTATCAGGTCAGTTTTGTCTATTATATCTCCTAATTCTGTTTCGATATTATATATACCAAACCCGGCTTCTTGACCGGAATGCTTTTCTATATCCTCCCAAGTCCACAATAAACCTTCAGCATCCAATGAAGGTGCATTCTGTACATAACCACCCATAAAAGAATTATTTATACTTAGCAGTGCCTCATCTTCATTACCCCATTGCGGATTCATTCCCGTAATTCCGTGATACTTATCAATGGAAGAGTCTGTAAATTCTTTAAACAGAGAAGCATCCCATCCACTAATGGTTGAGGATGTGGATTCTACGGATCCGTAGAATTTGGGACCATACTCTTGCCCCATACCACCATAATTTAATTGAATAACATCTGAGAAATAACATTTCCCATATCTATAATCATTGTCCCCGAAAAATCCTTTATTTCCAACTTCTCCTGATCCTGCCAGAGTATTAACAATCGCTTCAGAATTTTGCAACCATGCAAGTTCAATTTGAATATTAACATTATAAACATTTGACATAGTGATTTTGGTAGCATTTTTTGTAACTGGGTTATAAGCTGTTGATTCTAAAACCCATACTGCCTCACCGGGATGATCTTTTCTTTCACCTTTGTATCTGGTTAGATATAGCTCAAAACCTTCAAGTGCTTTAAGTTCTGAATTATCTGTAGGATTACCTTTATATCTCCAAGATGAATGAAGATAAAGTATACCATCGCTGGTTAAACCTTCAGCTCCGGGAAAAATCGATTCATCCAGCGGAATACCACTATAGTCAGGTATTTCAACACCATTAGAAGATGGTGTATAGCTTGCCGGCCATTTCATTCTTACAGAATCTTCCAGAGACACCCAAGCATTTACATTGTAGTTAGAAGCACTTTCGGCTGCCCAATATAACCTAAGTTTATCTATATCCAGTTGTGTTGAAATCGTGGTATGATGAGTGATCTGAAAAAAGCTTATACTCAGGATCGAAAGAATTGTAAGTATAAAGATTGCGCCCATCAATCCTAAACCCTTCTTATTATAATTTTTCATAGTTACCTCCTTGATAACATCAATCTTTTATTCCCTATAACATTGGATCCAACCTGCAGTAGAATACATTGCTTAGTTTCGTTATATTATTTACTTCTTTTAAGGAAAGTATTTCTTTTAAATATATATCCACCTTCACGTTAAAAAATTGCCCAGTAATAGAAGTAGTGTAGATTATTATAGGTTTTATTTCTCTACTTGCTGTAGAAAATATTAAAATATCTTTCGTTGTTGAATTTCCAATATCATCATAAACTGTACGAGTTATAACACCCTCACTACCGCTCCATTCATATAAATTATTATCATTGGCATCCATTATAATAAGGGTTTGGGAATCGGTACTTGATAATCTTGCCCCTTTTCTGATATCAGTTGATATTAGATCCATGATCCTTTGAGTATTTCTATTTTTAAATGCTACTGCAACATTATCCGATAATATATTATTGGAATTGGCTACTACAAACACAACACTTATTCCTATAATACTTCCAATAAAAGCTACAACCAGAATCTCTATTAATGTTAAACCTTTTATTTTCATTCCCAACTCCTCCTCTAATAAGGCTCGTTAGTTATCATTTGCATTGTAATTGATTTATCGGTATCTGCATAAATATATTCCTCATCCCAACTTACCCTTAATTCTATCAAAGTAAGATTTGATGAAGCACTTGGATTTAGTGTGGTTGAAGAATTAAACTTGAGAAAATATTTTTGTTTTGTAGTTGAACCATCACCAAACTCTACTAAATTACTTTCAACGTAAGTTCCATTAGGAATTCCATCTAAATAATCATTAACTGAAGTTTCAAACACTCTTCTTTGTATCGCTTCAAACTGTTGATTTGCAACCAAAGTAGCATTAAATTTATTTGTATTTCTACGAATTGTATTTTGACATGTTACAAAACTCATCATCATAGAAGCTAATCCTATTGAAAGAATTATAGCAGTAACCAATACCTCTATTAATGTTATTCCTTTCTTCATTATATTACCACCATACTTTATTGTTAGAAACCAAACTTCTAAAGTCTTTTGCTTAGTATCTATTTTATTAGAATCATTTTTGTTGAAATACTTTGATCGTTTTACCATCAAAGTCATAAAATCAAGCTTTTAATTTTTTAATTATATATGCCGACCTCCTCTTAAATTTAATTATTCAATTCCATTTGACGCACATTTCCCATTCCACCTATTTATTTAGTTGCAAATACTATACCAGAACCATTAAAAAAAAGATCTGTAGCTAATCTACTTAACAGAACAAACCCACAAAGTACTATTATATTTATGTTTGTACTATTCTTAGTACTAATTTTCTTAAATAAAAACTACTTTTCTTTTCATAAAAGCTCAGATATTGCTGAATATATAAGATAAATTGGAAATGTGAATATGTGCTCTCTACAATATTTTTTGATTAAATATTATAGGTTCATATTGGTGTTTATAAAATATCGGCTATAGTATCAACCACATACTCAGCATATTCTTTTCTCTTAGATATCTTATCTTTACTCATAAATTCCGAAACAATTCCTTCAACCATGATAGTTGTTAAACGACACTCTCTTGCCCCAATAAGTTCATTTGATCCACCATCAGCGACAAAAACAGATTCCTCAGGACATGAATTGAGTTCTTTCAAACACAGCTCATATATTTCTTTCTCTGGCTTCATCATTCCTACCCTAAAAGAATGAATACTAACATCAAATAGATCAGCAATTGGACATTTATCCCATGCAGCAAGTTCCATATAATCAGCATTCGTAATAAGTCCAAGCTTCTTCCCTTTAGATTTTAATGCCTTAAGAGTTTCAATAACATAACTAGGAATATTAATAACAGAATAGTCGAATCGTTTCTGCCTGAAAACAAGAGCTTCACGGATTTTATCATCAGATATAGTTGGATCTATCCTCATTACAAGCAATTTCATAAAATCAAAAGCATAAGTGATAGTGCCCTTCAATCTATCTTCAGAGAAAAATTGCAAATGCTCTCCCCATACTTCCCTATCAATACCTAAAAAATCAGAAGTCCAGGGCCGGTTCCCCCGTTTAGATTCATGATCTGTCAAAGTATGAAAGAAGTCAAAAACATATGTTGTCTTATCACTAAGGTCTGATAATATGCTCATATCGTAATAATTTCCGTGTATAGCAATTTAAGGCTTCTAATATACGGTTTTATTTTTTGTATTTCAAACCAATTAATGAATAACTTTTATTTCATTAACAATAAACTAAAAGCCATGACTGCCATACCTGCTACAAGGCCAATAATACTGTCATGTCCTTTCCCGTAAGCTCGGCTCGTAGGTAAAAGTTCATCAACACTGATATAGACCATGATGCCTGCAACGACTCCAAAAAGAACACCTGTAATCTGAGGAGGAATAACACCATTCTCTCCACCGACAAAAAACAATAGAATAAAATAAGCTATTAGTGCTCCGACTGGTTCTGCAAGTCCACTGAGAAAAGAATAAATAAATGCCTTTTTTCTATTTCCGGTCGCATAGAATATAGGAACTGAAACACTGATCCCTTCAGGTATATTATGCAGTGCAATTGCAACAGCTATAGTAAGACCGACTTTCGGGTCTTCAAGTGCGGCCATGAAAGTAGCAAGACCTTCAGGGAAATTATGGATAGTAATCGCAATAGCTGTAAAAAGTCCCATTCTATTTAATTTTTTAATATCTGTTTTACTAAACTCTGTAGATGGTTTAACCGGGTAATAATCCGGTACAGGAGCTGAATCATCGTGCAATGGTGCAATTTCAGCCTCAGTATGAGTTTCATGAGGGTTCTCAGCTTCCGGGATAAGATTGTCGATAATCCCTATTAATAGAATACCCCCAAAGAAAGCTCCGGCATTTGCCCAATTTCCCCATTTCTCTCCATATACAGAGGTTAAAGAATCGACTCCTTTGATAAAGATCTCTACGAATGAAACATAAAGCATCACACCCGCAGAAAAACCCGTAGCTATAGATAGAAATCTAAAATTCGTTCTTTTTGCAAAAAAAGCTACTGCGGCACCTACACCTGTACCCATACCAGCAAAAACAGTTAAACCTAATGCTATCCAAAAATTATTCATGATTATATTCCAATATTATTTCTTTTCTTTCTTCCCTATTGGGACATTGAAACCTATTGTAAATTGAAAGACCTGATGTTTTAGATCTGATGAAGAACTATTATATATTTTTGACAACCCCATAGAATATCTGATCCCAAACATTGCATAATCTGTACAATATTCTACACCTAAGACTAATCCATATCCTGGACTATTTACATATTCACTATCTATATCGATCTCACCATAATAATAAGATGGATCCTGAATAGTACCTTCGCTAAAGAATTCAATATATGCTCCACCAATAAAATTAAAATTTTCACCTAATGAATAAACAAAAAGAAAAGGCATCTCAAAATATCTAAAAGTAAATTCACTCTCGATTATATAACTGACTGCAGGTTCTTCGTGAGTATATTTATAACCCTTGTTGGAGTAGCATATTTCCGGTCTAAATGAAAGATGCTCATCAATTTCAAAAGTTAGAGATGCTCCAATCATAAAACTTGCAATGTACCTTTCATCAGTCAAATCACCGATTGCAGTTGATAAATTAGAACCTATTCTTAATCCGTAAGATTTAATAGATTGAGTAGAAACAGAACTTACATTAAATATGAGAATTAAAACTATTAAATAAAATCTCATCATACAGGGAACCTATATTTTATTTTTTTGTGAATAATTCAATATAAATGTAATTATCTATTATATCAAACATAAAACATAAAAAAAAAGGGTACAGATTATATGAAACCGTACCCCTCAAGTTTTGGGCAAGGGACTTCAGTCCCTTGCAATTATCCATTAAACCCTATCTTTTACTTTTCTTAGCGATAGCGATCAAAGGCTTCTCACCCTTTTTCTTGAAACTTTGAACGATCTGCTCTGCTTTATTAAACGGAACATTTATAAAAGAAAAATTATCCATAACCTGAACATCTTTGATCTCTTTAGCCTTCATTGGAACTTTGCTAATAACAAGATCTACAAGCTTTTTAGGTGTTAGCTTGTCTTTCTTACCAAGTGCAACAAACAATCTTGCTTTTCCCTGTTGATCAAGTTGCTTTCCCTTACCCGTAAATTCATGGATCTCACCATAAGAAGCAGAATTAAGTTCCTCATCATAACAATGATTCAGAATCGCTGCTAATATATGCGTAGGCTCATTCTCAAGAAGCATACTCTTTGCCCATTCATAAAACTTATTATCGATCTCATCACTCATAATAGCATTCAAATCTTCAGCTATCTTATGTTTTTTATTTTGAATAATATCTTCTACTGTCGGTACTCTTGATTTTTTAATATCAGCCTTAGCAAATCTCTGTATTGACATAAGTTTATTATATTCATTCGGAGTAATAAAAGTAATAGCAGTTCCTTCTTTACCTGCTCTTCCTGTACGACCAATTCTATGTACATAAGACTCAGGATCGTAAGGTAATGAATAATTGATCACATGTGTAAGATCGTTTACGTCAATACCTCTTGCAGCCACATCTGTAGCAACAAGAATATTTACTTTTTTCTTTCTGAATTTTGCTAAAGTTTTTTCTCTTATTGCTTGTGAAATATCTCCATGAATTGCATCTGCAGAATATCCCCTATCATTCAAATGGCTGGTGACCTCATCTACATCATTTTTTGTTCGACAAAATACTAAACCATAGAAATCATCTTCAATATCAACTATTCTACATAATGCTTCAAATTTATCGTGAGCTTTTACTTCGAAATATATTTGGTTGGTCAGATTAGTTGTAAGTTGTTTATTCTTCACTGTTAACACTTCATAAGCACCCATATACTTTTTTGCTAATACCTTAATCCTAGATGGCATCGTAGCAGAAAATAATAAAGTTCTTTTATCTTCATT
>JAQICF010000105.1 GCA_027858795.1 Candidatus Delongbacteria bacterium
GAGAAAGTATTGCCGAATAATATCTTACAAAGTACGATCAAACCAATTGCCTGCCAGAAACTTATTTCTTTCACTGCAAAAATATCGCTTATCGTAACAGCCCATAACCATTGCACAAATATTCCTGCCAAATAAAACAACCCTGTAAAAACAGCTAATCCAATCGGAACCAATAAAGCAATGAAAAGAACCTTATACTTTGTAAAAAATTCCTCAAAAGCAGAATGATCACTATTGGTCACATAACTGTATATCAATTCTTGATCAGTCATTCATATCTCATTTTATCACCTTACACAATCTAAGACACAAAAAATACTCACTGGTTGTAATTTATTTAAAAATAAGATGTTTATCAATGCTTATATAACAACAATCATTATCAAAAGCATAGCTGAGTAATTTACAACTTGCTCGTTATTTGTATCTTTACTATCTTTCAATACTCAAGAAACCAATCTCAATGGAGGAAGTAAATGAAATTATTTTTAGTTATCATGTTATTATTATTTACAAACTTATGTATTAGTCAGGATATAAATTTAAATAATGATCCATCTAGCAATAACAAACTTTATTTATCGGAGAAACAGTCAGTTGCTGGAAATGGATTTAAATCTCTTTTATTACCTGGCTGGGGAAACCTTGAGAGACGGTGGGTTTATGGTGGAATTGAAATTGGAACAATTTCACTACTTGGTTTGGGGTTATTGTCAGCTTCCCTAAACAATGATGGTAGTGGACATATGGAAGCGTTCGCATATTTATTACTATCTTCATCTGTTTTAGTAATTAATCATATTGTAGCTCCAATAGATGCGATAAATTCAACAGCAAAATTCAATAACAACTTAAAAAAGAAGTATAAATTATCATTTTCTCCGACTTACAATCCTAAAAACAATGGTGTTGGAATCGGATTTGCTGTAAATTTTTAACCGTAGGGGTCGACTCCCATTCGACCCCGAAAAACGAATTAAACGAAAACAATTAATAATATCGGTTTAAAATAGGGGACGAACATAAATCGTCCCCTACAACGTTTTATGTTATTAAGTTATAGCAAAGATTATTTATTTATTATATATTACGTGAAAATATTAAAGTAGGGTAATATAATTATGCGTAAGATTTTTTATATAGTATTATTTCTTTTGATGATTTCATACTTATTCTCATTTGGAAAAAACAAAGTACAATATCATAAATTTGATTGGAAAGTATTAGAAACTAATCATTTTAAAATTTATTACTACGATGGTGGAGAAATGCTGGCTGACTTCTGTGCTGAGGTTGCAGAAACATCACTTAAGCATCTTCAGAGAGATCTACTATACAAACCTAAATCAAAAGTACATATTTTAGTATACAACTCACATAATCATTTTGAAGAAACAAATGTAATGGGTGGAATACCTGAGGAATCCGTAGGCGGATTCACAGAGTTCTTTAAGAATAGAGTTGTAGTACCTTATGAGGGTAACTGGGAAGATTTTAGACATGTTATTCACCATGAACTCACACATGCACTGATGAACCAAATGCTTTTCAAAGGAAATTTTCAAGCGATCATGAACGGTCTGCAGCAGATGAATATGCCATTGTGGTTCATTGAAGGAATTGCAGAATATGAAAGTCGTGGTGGTTGGGATGCAAACTCAGATATGACCATCAGAGATGCTGTATATAATGGATACTTACAATCCATATATTACCTGAACAATTATATGGCATACAAAGGTGGACAATCACTATTTAAGTACATTGCTGACACATATGGTTCTAAAAAGATCGGACAGATTCTTAGAAACGTAAATATGATACGATCAGCAGAAGGTGCATTTAAAGATGCTATCGGACTTGAATTCAAAGACCTCTCTGAAGATTGGCAGAAATGGTTAAAAGCAAAATATTGGGCTACTCTTACAAAGTGTGACATGCCTCAGGATGTTTCGGTAAGATTATCAGATCACATAAAATACGGGAATGCTATAAACAACTCTCCTTCTATTAGTCCTGATGGATTGAAAGTTGCATTCTTAAGTAATAAATCAGATTACTTCGATATTTATCTTATGAGAACATTTGATGGTGAGATTATTAACAAGATAGTTTCAGGACAATCTTCCGGAGATTTTGAAGAATTCCATTGGCTTAGACCAGGTATTGCTTGGTCTCCTGACAGTAAAAACATTGCATTCTTCTCTAAAAGTACTGACCAGGATGCTCTATTTATCTACGAAGCTGAAACTGGGAAAAAATTAGACCGTATAAAATTTGACATGGATGGTCTTTATTATCCCGATTGGTCAGTTGACGGTTCAAAGATATGCTTTACAGGAATTAAAAATGGTTTTAGCGACATTTATTTGTACGATATTTATTCGAAAGAACTTACAAGGCTGACAAACGATATTTATTCTGATAACGATCCTAAATTCTCTCCTGATGGTAAGAAAATAGTTTTTTCATCTGACAGATTAGATGATCTTACGACGAACTTGGATAATATCACCCAATTGTTAACTCGGAATTTGAATACAAAGGATATTTATACAATTGACATTAGTAACAAAGAACTAACCAAAGTATCAGATTCTGATTTCCGTAGCCTTTCTCCATTCTGGATAAGTGATAATATGTTGGGCTATATTTCTGACAAATCAGGTGTAAACAATATATATTCCTATGATCTTAGCAGCAAAAATGAGAAACCATTGACAAATTTCATGACCGGTTGTTCAGATGCCAGCTATAATCATAACAAATTAGCCTATACTGCAGTTTTTAATGGTGGATATGACATTTATTTGATCGAGGAAGTTGATAAACTAACTCAAACTGAAAAGATACCTGAAGAATTAAGATGGTATGAAGAAACTGATTTTTCTAAACCTTTAATAAGTACTGACAGCATTCCTGAGTTTAGTAAAACAAACCTGAGAAAGTTCCAATTTTCAAAAAATATGCTACTTGATATTAAGGATGATGAAAACACTGAAGATACATATTTAAAGAAACAATATGAACCGTTCTTTACTCCAGATATAATTACTGTAAACGCAGGATATGCTACTGGTTATGGTGTTGTTGGATCAGCTTATTTACAATTCTCAGATTATCTTTCCAGTCATAGATTGATATTCATTACAGATATGAACCAGGATCTTTTAAATTCAACCGTTGATCTTTATTATTTCTACTTACCGGCAAGGATCAATTGGGGTATAGGATTTTCTCATGATGTAGTTTATTACTATATCTGGGATGAAATTGTTGATGAAATTGGTGATAGATACAGAGATAGACTCTTGACATTTAATTTCATGTCTGAATATCCTTTAAGCAGGTATTCGAGATTTGATTCTTTCTTATCTCTGAAAAACATCATCAATGAAGAGTACAATGAAGTTGCAGATGAGTACGAGCATGACCATAGCAATACTTTGATGTCTATTGGTACCGGGTTTAGTTATGATTCTGCCATTTGGGGCTATGTAGGTCCTGTGAACGGTAGTAGGTTTAGGGCAAGCCTATACTATACAACTGACATGAGCGATCTTTCTGCGACAGATGATAATAAAACACAATTCCAGACTTTTACAATGGATTACAGAAAATATTTCAGATTAAAAGGTGATTATCAATTCGCTTTCAGATTTACCGGAGGTATTAGTGGTGGTAACACACCTCAGCAATTCTACCTTGGAGGTTTATCTAACTGGTTTAATTACAGGATAAATAGTGACCATGATTTTACTACGGTTAATGCAAAATATTTCTCATACACAGAGTATCCTGTCAGAGGATATAGACTTTATGAACAAGTAGGTAATACTTTTGCTTTATTTAACTTAGAGTACAGATATCCTATGATAAAATATTTAGCATTAGGATTTCCTTTCCCAATGGTTTTAGGAAATATCATGGGAGTAATGTTCACTGATGTAGGAGCAGCTTGGAACGATGATGATTTCAGAGGCGTGAAATCTATTGGCACCGATGTAAAATTAAATGATATAATGCTTTCAAGTGGTATTGGAGCAAGAATGAATGTAGGTTACTTTATATTGCGATATGATGTATCGTGGAAATGGGATCTTTATAATGAATCTTCAAAACCTCAACACTTAATCAGTCTAGGAACTAACTTTTAAAACAACGGAGTATAAAGAATGATTTACATTTCACCTTCCCTACTTTCTGCTGACTTCTCAAATTTAGAGAAAGAAATTAAAAGCTGTGAAGAATCCGGAGCGGATTACCTTCATTTAGATATAATGGATGGTCACTTTGTTCCAAACATTACTTTCGGTCCATTTATAGTAGAATTCTGTAAAAAGATCTCAAAACTTCCTTTAGATGTGCATTTAATGATAGAAAATCCTGAAAATTATATCGAAAAATTTGCTAAAGCAGGTGCTGATATTATAGTAATACATGCTGAATCGACAGTTCATATCCATAGACAAATTCAATTGATAAAATCGCTGGGTGTTAAGGCAGGAATCGCTTTAAATCCTGCTACATCTATTGAATTTTTAGACTATATCCTTGAAGATCTTGATTTGGTCCTTTTCATGTCTGTAAATCCGGGTTTCTCAGGACAGAGCTTTATTCCATCTACTCTGGACAAGATCGATCAATTCAATATTTATTATCAAGACAGGTTAAAAAAAGATTTTCTTATTCAAGTCGACGGTGGAGTTAATGATAAGACTGTAAAATCCCTTACTGACAAAGGTGTAAATATGCTTGTTTCAGGCAACTATTTCTTCAAACATCCTGATAGAAAAGAAGCTATCAAAATTTTAAAATCATAGATAATCAAGTCATATTGAGTTAATCGAAATATAAGACTTGAAGCTAAAGTACTAACGTCTAACACTTCGATAAACTCAGTGTGACCTAACTTAAAATTAGAAAGATAAAAATGACAGAGCTATACAACAAAATAGAATCTGAATTACTGCCTTTTGTAGAGAAACCTTTAAGATACGCAGGATCAGAAGAGAATATTATTGTGAAAGATCACAATAA